>DQAA01000228.1:0-9711 GCA_003523465.1 Pseudomonas sp. | reverse complement strand
GCGGCTCGCCGGCAGCGCCGGGTTTCAGCTTGCGCTCCAGGCTGCCCTGGTCGTCGCTCAGTTGCTGCAGCAGTTCCGGGCTGATGGTCAGGCGGTCGCAGCCGGCCAACTGCTCGATCTGGCCGATATTGCGGAAGCTCGCGCCCATCACCACGGTGTCGTAGCCNNAGATCCGCGTCACCGACTGCACGCCCGGATCGTCGGCGCCGACGTATTCCTGGCCGGTGGACTTCTTGAACCAGTCGTAGATACGGCCCACGAACGGCGAGATCAGGAACACCCCGGCATCGGCGCAGGCCGCGGCCTGGGCGAAGGAGAACAGCAGGGTCAGGTTGGTCTGGATGCCTTCCTTTTCCAGGACTTCGGCGGCGCGGATGCCTTCCCAGGTCGACGCAAGCTTGATCAGCACGCGATCACGGCCGACACCGGCCTTGTCGTACAGCTCGATCAACTGGCGAGCCTTGGCCAGCAGGGCTGGCTGGTCGAAGGACAGGCGCGCGTCCACTTCGGTGGAAATACGCCCGGGGATGACTTTCAGGATGCCGCTGCCCACCGAGACGGCGAAGGCATCGCAGGCCAGGTCGACATCGCCCTTGCTGCTGCGGATCGCCTGGTCCAGCAGATCGGCGTAGCCGGGCATGGCGGCGGCCTTGAGCAGAAGGGAAGGGTTGGTGGTGGCATCGACCGGCTTGAGGCGGCTGATCGCGTCGATATCGCCGGTATCGGCGACGACCGTGGTGAACTGCTTGAGTTGTTCCAGCTTGGAAGTCATGAGCGTGCTCTGTCCTGTGCGGTGCGACGACATTACCCGAGCGCCGCCAGCGGCTCAAGGGCCGGGCCGGCGGGGTTTCGGGGGGNNCGGTTCCTAGTGGCCTTTTAGCAGTTCGGCGGCCTGGTCGAGCAGGGCCAGCGGGTCGTTGGTCTTGTGCACGTCCACCGAGAGCAACTGGCGGAAACGCCGCGCGCCCTTGAAACCCTGGGCCAGGCCGAGCACATGGCGGGTCACGTGATGCATCGCCCCGCCGGCGGCCAGGTGCGCGGCAATGTACGGCTTGAGCTGCTCCAGCGCCTCGGCGCGGGTAATCACCGGTGCGCTGCTGCCGAACAGTTGCTGATCCACTTGCGCCAGCAGATACGGGTTGTGATAGGCCTCGCGGCCCAGCATCACGCCGTCGAAGGTCTTGAGGTGCTCATGGCACTCTTCCAGGGTCTTGATCCCGCCGTTGAGGATGATTTCCAGGTCCGGGAAATCCTGCTTCAACTGCGCGGCGACCTCATAGCGCAGCGGCGGAATCTCGCGGTTCTCCTTGGGCGAAAGGCCTTCGAGAATGGCGATTCGCGCGTGTACGGTAAAACTGCGGCAGCCGGCATCGCGCACCTGGCCGACGAAATCGCACAGCTCGGCGTAGCTGTCGCGGCCATTGATGCCGATGCGGTGCTTGACCGTTACCGGAATCTCCACCGCATCGATCATCGCCTTCACGCAATCGGCCACCAGCGCCGGATGGGCCATCAGGCAGGCGCCAATCATGTTGTTCTGCACCCGATCGCTGGGGCAGCCGACGTTCAGGTTCACTTCGTTATAGCCCGCCACCTCGGCCAGCTTCGCGCACGCCGCCAGATCCGCCGGCACGCTGCCGCCCAGTTGCAGGGCCAGCGGGTACTCGGCGGCATCATGGCCGAGAAAACGCGCCGAATCGCCGTGGAGCAGGGCGCCGGTGGTGACCATCTCGGTGTAGAGCAGGGCATGGCGGGAAAGCAGGCGCAGGAAGAACCGGCAGCGCCTGTCGGTCCAGTCCATCATGGGCGCAACGCTAAAGCGCCGGGACAGGGCGGCAGGCTGGTTTTCCTGGGTGTTGGCGGATTCTGGGAGCATTTTTCGACTACACGGTGTGGGGCTCGTCAGGGAGCTTCCGCCTTGATGGCGGAAGGGCCTGTGATCGAGAAAAGGCGGCCAGTTTACCAGCATGGCCGGAGGTTCGCCTGAAACCCTGATGGGCACCTTGGCTAGGTGAGACGCGATGCCATGAGCGACCAAGTAGCGACCAAGTAGCGACTAAGTAACCGACCAAGTAATCAGCATCGGACCAATGCCTGACCAGCCGAGTTGCCGCCCTCAAGTCCGACCTATACTCAGCGCTCCCACCCCGCCCCGGAGCGCTCATGGAGCAGAGAAAGTCCGGTTCGATTGCCACCTTTTTCCACCTCGTCCAGGCCCGTGCCCGGCGCAGTCCGCGGCGCACGGTGCTGTGGTGCTTCGCGGCGCTGTTCCTGGTCACCCTGATCCTCGCCTGCCGGCAGTACTGGCTGGTGGAGGCGCGCGAGCTGGATCATCGGCGCTACAGCCTGCATCTGCAGGCGATCGTGATGGAGACGGCACTGGCGATCGATCGCAAGCAGATGCACTTCCTGCGCTCGACGGCCGAACGCACCCTGCTGGCAGCGCGGGGTTCGCCCCGCGGGCCGTTGCCGGATCTGACCAGGACGGTGCAGGGCATCGACGTGCTGCCGGGCGATGCGCCAGTACGCATCCTTGGCGATGAAACGGTGCACACCATCGCGGGATTGACGCGTACCCCCGGGCAGCTTGCCGAGGACCTGCACCTTGCCCGACTCATGAGCCGCGAGCTGCCAGTGCTGTCCCAGGGCGGGAATCAGCAGGACCATCTGTTCTACCTGTCCAGTTCCGGCATTCTGGTGACCTACCCACCTCTTGAAGACCGCCTTGTGGAGCCGCTGCTGCGAGAGTTCGCGGCGTCGCGCCTGCTCAATGAGGACAGCTCCGGTGAGTTCGAGGTGCGCTTCAAGGCCGTGCCAGGGCAGTTGTTCAGCAATGAACCGAGGCTGTTGCTCGGCACGCCGCTGCTGGTGGATGGCATTCTGCGCGGTGCGGTGATTTTCGATGCGCCGCAGCAACGCGTCCAGGACTACCTCTATCGCACAACGCCAGTGGACGAGCACCATGTGTTGCTGGACGGGCAGGGCTTGTTGATCGCCTCCAGCGACCGCNNATCAATGCGCAGCAGGATCTGACCCGGCTGTTCGGCGCTGCCGTCGACCCGCGCACCGACCTGCGGGAGGCCGGCCAGGTCGACTACGGCCAGGGCCCGGTGCTCTACCGGGAACTGCAAGGTTCGCGGGCACTTCTTCTGGCTCATATCCCTTCGGCGAGCCTGCGCTGGGCGGTGATTTCGCAGTTCAGCACACTGTTCGTGATCATCTGGATTTCCCTTGGCGTGCTGTTGCTGATCACCTTGCTGATCGTCGACCGGCTGTTCCGCGGCCAGCTCGCCCTGAATGAGCGGATGCGCGACCTCGGCCTGGTCGACCCCTTGACCCGCCTGGCCAACCGGCGCCGCCTGCAGACTGATTTCGACGGCCTGGCCCGGCGTCTCAAGCGCGAACAACCGATGTCCCTGCTGCTGCTGGATATCGACAAGTTCAAGCTGATCAACGACAACTGGGGCCACTCCACCGGCGACGAGGTGCTCAAGCACCTGGCGACCCTGTGTTCGGCGCTGGTTCGCCCCCAGGACCTGATGGCCCGCTACGGCGGCGAAGAGTTCTGCGTGCTGATGCCCGGCGTTGCCACGCAGGAGGCCAGCGTCATGGCCGAGACCCTGCGTGCGGCAGTCGCGCAGTCGGTGTGCCTGCCCAATCCGCAGACCATGCTCAGCACCGCGCCGTCCCCCGACGTGCACCTGACCATCTCCATCGGCGTCGCCGAGGTGCTGCGCGATGACTGCCATTCCCTGGAAGAACTGGTGGCCCGGGCGGACCGGCGCCTGTATGCGGCCAAGGAAAACGGGCGCAACCAGGTGGTGGCCGATGACGCCTTACTGGTGACCTGACAGGAATGTCACCAGTTGCCGCCCGTGGGAGCTCAAGGTCTCCCACTGGCGGAAACAGATACGCAACTCCAGCGTCGCCCAATGCTCTTCCAGCGCCACCCAGCGCACCGGCAACTCCTGCTCCAGGCGCCTTGCCGTGGTTTCCGGCAGCATGGCGATCCCCGCACCCTGGGCCACCAGTTGCGCGATGGCCTCGAAGCCGGGGGCGCGGACGCGGACTTTCAGGGGCATCGACAGGCTCATGGCCTTTTCCTCGACGAAGCGCTGCATGGCCCGTTCCGCAGGCAGGCAGACGAACGAGTAGCCGAGGACATCGTGCAGATGGAGCTGCTCATGCTGTGCCAGGGCATGCGCCGCCGGTACCAGCAGCACCAGGCGTTCGGTGCGGAAGGGCACCGACACCACGCCTTCATTGACCAGGTTGCCGTCATACACGCCGATTTCGCACTCCCCGGCCTGGACCATGCGCAGGATATCCACGCTCTTGTGCTCGACCAGGTGCAGGTCGATTTCCGGATAGTCGAACAGGAACGGCCCGAGCACCGTGGGCAGGATGGTGCTGTTGGTCACGGTAGAGGCGGCCAGGTGCAGGGTGAGGCGTTTTTGTCCGGCCAGTTCCTTGAGGGTGTCTTCCAGCTTGCGCGCCTCGCCGAGCACGCCCCGGGCGGACTCCAGGACCAGGCGCCCGCCCGGGGTGAGCTGCATGCCGTCGGCGCGGCGGCTGAACAGGGTCACGCCGCTGCGTTCCTCGAACTGGCGCAGGCGTGTGCTGGCGGCCGAGACCGCCACCGGAAAGCTGGCCGCCGCCTTGCTCAGGCTGCCGCTTTCGGCAATGGCGGCGATCAGGCGCAGGTCGGCGAGATCGAAATGCATGGGTTTCTCCAATTCAGAACGCCCTGTTCGGAAAATAACGATTCTGGCGACTCTGCGTTCTGTTCAGAATAAGCCTGTCATATTTTGGTGCAGAGCTCTACGAAATGGCCATGCCTCCCCGGATTCAGCGCTACATCGACAACGGCAGCCTGTTCGCAGTGCTGTCGGCCCTGGGTTTCAGCCTCAAGGCGATCTTCGTCAAGCTGGCCTACGCCGCCGGTACGGTGGACGCCATCACCCTGCTTGCCTTGCGCATGGCCCTTTCCCTGCCGCTGTTCCTCTGGCTGGTGTGGTTCAGCCGGCACCAGGCCAATGCACCGCTGACCCTGGGCAGCGTCGGGCGGGTGCTGTTGCTCGGGCTGTTCGGTTACTACCTGGCGAGCCTGTTCGACTTCTACGGCCTGCAATACATCAGTGCCGGGCTTGAGCGGTTGATCCTGTTCACCTACCCGACCCTGGTGCTGATCTTCCAGGCCGTGGCCCTGCGCGAAAAACCGACGCCGCGGGTGCTGGCGGCCATGGGCCTGTGCTACCTCGGGCTGGGGATCGCCTTCGTGCATGACGTCAGCGTGTCCGGGATGGGCAACCAGGTGATCCTCGGTTCGCTGTGGGTGTTCGCCAGTGCAGTGACCTACGCGCTGTACTACTCCGGCACCGGGGTGATGCTCAAGACCATGAGTTCGATGCGCCTGGCCGGGCTGGCGGGCACGGCATCGTCGCTGATGGTGCTCGGGCACTACGCGCTGACCGGGGATTTCTCCCTGCTCGGCCAGTTGCCGTCGGCGGTATGGTTCAACGCCCTGATGATGGCGGTGTTCTCCACGGTATTGCCGATCTACTGGGTATCCCTGGCGATCCAGCGCATGGGCGCGACGCAGACGGCGGCGGTGGGCAATCTCGGGCCGGTGTTGACGGTATTCGCCTCGTGGGCGGTGCTCAGCGAGGATATTTCCGCCTATCAGATCGCCGGGCTGGCGCTGGTGCTGTTCGGGGTTTCGCGGTTGAAACCGGGCAAGCCCAAGGTGGAAGCAGCGGTAGCCGGCAAGGACGAGGCCATGGGCGACGCCCTCAAACTGAAGACCTGACCTCATCCCCCGGCGCCACGCAAATCCGGTTCCGGCCTTCCTGCTTGGCCCGGTACAACTGCTCGTCCGCCACCTCGAATACCCTGGCCGCGTTCTCCGAATGCAGCGGCCAGGCGGCGACGCCCATGGACACGGTCATAAGGCCGATGGTCTCGAACGTCGTTTCCTCCACCACCCTGCGCAGGCGCTCCGCCACCCGGACCGCCGCCTCCGGGTTGGCCCCCGGCAGCAGCATGAAGAATTCCTCACCCCCGGAGCGGCAGATCACGTCGTTGTCCCGCGAGCATCCACGCATCAGCTCGGCCAGCGCCTGCAGCACCTCGTCGCCCACGGCGTGGCCATAGCTGTCGTTGACCTGCTTGAAGTGGTCGATGTCGATCGCCACCACCGCGAACGGGCGCTTCTCCGCCTGCCACAGGGTGACCGCCAGATCCAGCCCGCGGCGGTTGCGCAGGCCGGTGAGCGGGTCGGTCTGGATATCGTGGTTGAGCTTGCCCAGGCGCTCGTGCAGCAAGCTCAAACCGATGAGCAGGGCACGCTTGAGTTCCGAGGATTCGAAGTACCAGGAGCGCACGTTCTGGATCTGCGCGCTGGTGTCCGGTTCGCTGAGCCGGTGCGCCCCGGCCGCCAGTTGCTTGAGCGGCTGGGCGATGATCCGTGAGAACCACCAGATCAGGATGAAGCTGACGATCGCCAGCGGAATGGTCTTGAAGATCATGCTCAGCAGCAGGTCGTTCAGCCCCTCCAGGGTCGCCTCGGTGGAGCGCTGGGCGATGATCCCCCAGTGCGCCGATGGGACCGTGGCAAAGCCGGCGAGCATGTCCTGGCCTTCGCTGTTGGTTACCCGCCGGGTGCCGTTGTCGCGCTGGGGCAGTTCGTCGATCAGGCTGTTGGCGCCGACGATGGTGCCGACCCGATTGGCGTCCGGGTGATAGAGCAGGCGCCGGTTGCTGTCGACCACGTACAGGTAGGAACCATTCTTGTAGTAGTGCTCGCCAAGCAGCTCGTTGAGGATGCTCTTGTGCTTGAGGTAGATGCTGCCGCCGATCAGCCCCAGGTAGTTGCCGCCGCGGTCGAAGATCGGCTGGGAAATGAAGATGATCAGGTTGTTCGCCGCCGACACGTAGGGGCTGGAAATCATCGGCTTGCGCTCGCGCAGGGCGGTCAGCGCGCCCTCCGAATCCAGGGTGCGGCCGATGATGTGCAGGGTGTCCGGCGAGGTGGTGAGGACCTTGCCGTCGGCGTTGGTGATGATGATCGAGTTGAAGGTGTTGGTCTGCAGGCGCAGGCGGGTGGCCTCGTCGTGGAGATGGGCGACATCATCGAAATCGCCGGCCAGCAGATTGGCCGCATAAGCCAGTTGCTGCTGCGACGCCTGCAGGTAGGTTTCGGTGCTGGACGCCAGTTTCGAGGCGTAGGCGTGATTGGCTTCCAGAGCGTTGTCGATCAGCAACTGGTACTGCACGCGGTAGCTGGCATGGAAACTGTTGAGCAGGGTGACCAGCGCCGTGATCAGCGTCAGCAGCAGGATCAGGCTGCGCAGGTCCCAGCGGAAGAAAGTCTTGAACGGCACCGAAGCCCCCTTGCCTCGATCTTGCAACGTGAACAGGCCCGCAAGTAAATGGCCCAATGCCATGCTTGCCCGTGGAAGCGCGGCATACTGCGCCTGCGGCCCGCTATTGTCGCGCCAAGGGTAATGAGACTTTGGTCCAATGGCCACAGCGACGGTAGGGAAATGCGCGGATTTGAAGGTGCGCGACAGGTCTGGTGATGGACCGGCCACCAACAGCGGTAATATCATGGCGACATCAATTCGTGTGCCATGGAGGCGATAGACCGTTGCTCCCGGAGCATCGCCAGGCACCGGCTTTACAAGGACCCACCGGCCCCGGCGCCGGAATCTTTTGAGTAGAACATGACGTCTCAGGACAACCGTTCCATCGAATTGTCACTGGCTCAACTGGCCGCTCTCGACCGGGTAATGGCGATCGCCGAATTCAGCCCGGACGGCACCTTGCTGCGGGCCAATGAAAACTTCCTCAGGCTGATGGGCTACAGCCTCGATCAGGTTCGCGGCAGTCATCACCGCACCTTCTGCTCGGAAAAGCAGGTCAGCAGCCCCGAGTACGCCGAATTCTGGCCGCGCCTGCGCAATGGCGGCGGTACCTCGGGCATCGTCGAGCGGATTCGCAGTGACGGCCGCAGTTGCTGGCTGGAAGCGACCTACACCCCGGTATTCGATGGTGACGGCGAACTGGTCCAGATCCTCAAGATCGCCACCGACATCAGCCCGCGCCTGGCCCTGGAACGGACCCAGCAGGAGCGCCTGCGCATGCTCTCGCTGGTGGCCGATGCCAGCGACACGGCAGTGATGATCAGCGACAGCCGGCGCCGGGTCGCCTACACCAACGCCGGCTTCGGGCGCATGTTCGGCTGGCAGGCCGACGAGATCAAAGGCCTCAGCCCCATGGCCCTGCTGGTGCCGGAGAGGGACGAGCAGGCCATCGCCGAGTACTACGCCGAGCTGTACGCCGCCGGCTCCATGCAGCGCGAAGAGATCGTCACCGGCAAGCAGGGCCAGCGCTACTGGGCCAAGGTGGTGAGCAACCCGGTGTTCGATGCGGCCGGGCACTTGCAGCACACCGTGACCCTGTTCACCGATATCACCCAGGCCAAGATGCACGAAGCCTTGCAGCACCGGGTGCTGGAGGCGATGGCCCGGGAGCAGCCGCTGACCGAAGTGCTCGAACTGATCTGCCTGGAAGTGGAGCGCATCGCCCCGGAGCTGGCCGCCTCGATCCTGCGGGTCGACGACGAAGGCCAGTTGCATTCCCTCGCCGCGCCGAGCCTGCCGGTGGAATACAGCCGCCAGCTCAACGGCGTGCGCATCGGTCCGAACGTGGGTTCCTGCGGCACCTCGGCGTGGCGCAATGAATCGGTGTTGGTGGACGACATCACCAACGATCCGCTCTGGGCCGACTACCAGGGTCTGGCCGAACAACTGGGTTTTCGCAGTTGCTGGNNTGGTCGACGCCGATCCGCAACAGCCAGGGTGCGGCCATCGGTACCTTCGCCTTCTATTTCCGCAAGCCGCGCAATGTGGCCTCGGCGCTGTTCCACCAGCGTTTGGTGGACGCCTGCGCGCACCTCTGCGCCCTGGCCCTGGAGCGGGAAAATTCCCGCCAGCGGATTCGCCAGCTGGCCTACTACGACGTCCTCACCGGTCTGCCCAACCGCAGCCTGCTGCANNGGCCGACCAGGCGATCGCCAGCGCCGACCGCAACAACGAGCAGGTCGCGGTGCTGTTCATCGATCTCGACCGCTTCAAGCAGGTCAACGACTCCCTCGGTCACCCGGCTGGCGACGAACTGTTGCGCCAGGTAGCGAAGCGGATGCGCAGCGAATTGCGCGCCTCGGATATCGCCGGGCGCCTGTCCGGTGACGAATTCGTGGTGATCCTCCCGCAATGCGATGTCGACCACGCCGCCGATGCGGTGGAGCGCATCCAGGTCCTGCTCAGCGAACCCATGACCATCGCCAACACCCACCTGGCGATTTCCGCCAGCGTCGGCGTGGCCATGTACCCCTCCGATGGCTGCGACGTGGACACCTTGCTGCACCGCGCCGACATGGCCATGTACCAGGCCAAGAGCAGCGGTCGCGGTTGCTTCAGCTTCTTCAGCAGCGAACTCAACAAGCTCGCCCAGGAGCGCCTGGCCCTGGAGACCGCCCTGCGCGAGGCCCTGCAAAAAGGCCAGTTGCGCCTGCACTACCAGCCGCAGGTGGAGATGGCCAGCGGCCGGCTGTACGGGGTCGAAGCCCTGGCGCGCTGGACCCACCCGCAACTCGGCGAAATCTCCCCGGCGCGTTTCATTCCACTGGCGGAGGAGTGCGGCCTGGTG
>DQAA01000650.1 GCA_003523465.1 Pseudomonas sp. | reverse complement strand
GGCAGCAGCCTGGGCAGGCGCGGCAGCCGGAGCAGCGGCAGGAGCGGCGGCAGCGCCACCCGCTTCGATCGAGCCCAGTACTTCGTCGGACAGAACGGTGTCGCCTTCGTTCTTGACGATCGCGCCCAGCACGCCATCAGCGGTAGCCAGTACTTCCAGAACGACTTTGTCGGTCTCGATGTCGACGATCAGGTCGTCGCGCTTGACGGCTTCGCCCGGTTTCTTGTGCCAGGTGGCAACGGTGCCATCGGCAACCGATTCCGGGAAGGTAGGGGCTTTGATCTCGATAGCCATTATCAGTGGTTCCTTAAATTCGGTTTCAGGTGCGCGAGGGCATTAAACAGTGAAAGCATCTTGCAGCAGTTTTTCCTGCTGCTCGGCGTGCATCGAAGCGTAACCACAGGCCGGGGCCGCAGACGCATCACGACCGGCGTACTCAAGGACCAGTGCCTTGTTGTGACGACCGAGGATGCGGCGCATGTGGTGCTGGCTGCTGTACCAGGCGCCCTGGTTCATCGGTTCTTCCTGGCACCACACCACATTCGTCAGCTCGGTGTATGGCGCGAGGATTTCAACCAGATCGTCTTCAGGGAACGGATACAGTTGTTCGATACGCACGATGGCGATGTCTTCACGACCTTCGGCACGGCGTTTTTCCAGCAGATCGTAGTAGACCTTGCCGCTGCACAGGACCAGGCGGGTGACCTTTTTCGGATCGAGGGTATCGATTTCCGGGATCACGGTCTGGAACGAGCCTTCGGCCAGATCTTCCAGGGTCGAGATGGCCAGCTTGTGGCGCAGCAGCGACTTCGGCGTCAGTACGATCAGCGGCTTGCGCAGAGGACGGATCACCTGGCGACGCAGCAGATGGTAGATCTGGGCCGGGGTGGTCGGTACGCAAACCTGGACGTTGTGCTCAGCGCACAGTTGCAGGTAACGCTCAAGACGTGCCGAGGAGTGCTCAGGGCCCTGACCTTCATAACCGTGTGGCAGCAGCATGGTCAGGCCGCACAGACGGCCCCACTTGTGCTCGCCGCTGGTGATGAACTGGTCGACGACCACTTGCGCACCGTTGGCGAAGTCACCGAACTGGGCTTCCCAGATCACCAGCGCGTTCGGCGTGGTGGTCGAGTAGCCGTATTCGAATGCCAGAACGGCTTCTTCGGACAGGAACGAATCGTACAGGTCGAAACGTGGCTGGCCTTCGAACAGGTTCTGCAGAGGAATGTAGGTGCTGGCGTCCTTCTGGTTGTGCAGTACCGCATGGCGGTGCGAGAAGGTGCCGCGGCCGATGTCCTGACCGGTCATGCGGATCGGGTGACCTTCGAATGCCAGGGTGGCGTAAGCCATGGTCTCGGCATAGCCCCAGTTGATCGGCAAGCCACCGGCCTGCATCTTCTGGCGGTCTTCGTAGATCTTCGAGACCTGACGCTGGACCACAAAGCCTTCCGGCAGCTCGAGGAGCTTGGCCGACAGTTCCTGCAGGGTCTTGAGGTCGAAGCGGGTGTCGTGACGCGCGGTCCAGGCATGGCCCAGGTAAGGACGCCAGTCGACGAACAGCTCTTTGTTCGGCTCCTTGACCAGGCTCTTCACTACGTGCAGACCGTTGTCCAGCGCATTGCGGTACTCGTCTACCTTGGCCTGGACGCGCTCGGCGTCGAGACGGCCAGCCTGGGTCAGGCTCTCGGCATAGAGTTCGCGGGTGGTGCGCTGCTTGGTGATCTGCTGGTACATCAGCGGCTGGGTGCCGTTCGGCTCGTCGGCCTCGTTGTGGCCGCGGCGACGGTAGCAGACCAGGTCGATGACCACGTCACGCTTGAACTGCATGCGGTAGTCGACAGCCAGCTGGGTCACGAACAGCACCGCTTCCGGATCGTCGCCGTTCACGTGCAGGATCGGCGCCTGGATCATCTTGGCGACGTCGGTGCAGTACTCGGTGGAACGGGAGTCCAGCGGGTTGCTGATGGTGAAACCAACCTGGTTGTTGATCACGATGTGCACGGTACCGCCGGTCTTGAAACCGCGGGTCTGCGACATCTGGAAGGTTTCCATGACCACGCCCTGACCCGCGAACGCGGCGTCACCGTGGATGGAGATCGGCAGAACCTTGTCGCCAACGGTGTCGTTGCGGCGGTCCTGACGGGCGCGGACCGAACCTTCCACTACTGGCGAGACGATTTCCAGGTGGGACGGGTTGAACGCCATGGCCAGGTGGACTTCGCCACCGGCGGTCATCACGTTGGACGAGAAGCCCTGGTGGTACTTCACGTCACCGGAGCCCAGCTCGACCTTCTTCTTGCCTTCGAACTCGTCGAACAGCTCGCGCGGGTTCTTGCCGAAGGTGTTGACCAGCACGTTGAGACGGCCACGGTGGGCCATGCCGATGACAACTTCCTTGGTGCCGTAGGAGCCGGAGCGCTGGATCAGTTCGTCCAGCATCGGGATCAGGCTCTCACCACCTTCCAGACCGAAACGCTTGGTGCCCGGGTACTTGGTGCCCAGGTACTTCTCCAGGCCCTCGGCAGCGGTAACGCGCTCGAGCAGGTGGCTCTGGATGTCGGCGGAGAAGGATGGACGGCCACGCACGCTCTCCAGACGCTGCTGGAACCAGCTGCGCTGCTCGGAGTCGACGATGTGGGTGAACTCGGCGCCGATGGTGCGACAATATGTCTGCTGCAACGCATCGAAGATTTCGCGTAGGCTCGCTTCCTCTTTGCCGATGAACAGGTCGCCGGCACGGAAAGTCGTATCAAGATCGGCATTGGTCAAGCCGTAATGATTGATCGACAGGTCTACTGGCGCAGGGCGCTGCCACAACCCCAGGGGGTCGAGCTTAGCGGCTTGGTGGCCGCGCATACGGTAGGCCTGGATCAGTCGCAGCACTTCAACCTGCTTCTTCTCATGCTCACTGCTCACGCTCCCGGCAGACACCGGTTGGGCGCGGCGCTGGTTCTTTGCCAGCAGCACGAAATGGTCGCGGATCGTCGAGTGCGATACATCGGTAGCAGTGCTGCCTTCTGCGGGCAACTTCTGGAAGTAGGTGCGCCACTCTTCTGGCACGGCGTTAGGGTCGTGCAGGTAGAGCTCGTAGAGCTCTTCCACATATGCAGCGTTACCACCTGACAGGTGGGCGCTGTTCCACATGCGCTGCATCACGCTTTCTTGCATGCTTGGTCACCCTCGGTTAGGGGCCTCGATCGGCAGAACCACATCAAGCCTGGAGTCATCTCACCAAAACCAGGCCTGCCAGGATCCCGCAGATTTACCGGGTACCAGCCCGGATGCCCCTGCTGGTCTCATATCTTCATAGGTAAAGCTCGGGCTTTTGACCCTCGCTCGGGTTGCACCTCGATGCGGGCTTGCGCCCGCATCTTGGCGTACTGCGGTTACAACAACATCACACTTTCAGAATCAGGTACCGCTCTGGAGCAGCATGTTACGTACGTGACCGATGGCCTTGGTCGGGTTCAGACCTTTAGGGCAGACGTTCACGCAGTTCATGATCCCGCGGCAGCGGAATACGCTGAACGGGTCATCCAGGGACGCCAGGCGCTCCTGGGTCTTGGTGTCACGGCTGTCGGCCAGGAAGCGATAGGCTTGCAGCAGCGCAGCTGGACCGAGGAACTTGTCGGGGTTCCACCAGAACGACGGGCAGGAAGTCGAGCAGCAAGCGCACAGGATGCACTCGTACAGACCGTCCAGCTTGTCGCGCTCTTCCGGCGATTGCAGACGCTCGATGGCCGGGGCCGGAGTGTCGTTCTGCAGGAAAGGCTTCACCTTCTCGTACTGCTTGTAGAAGATGCTCATGTCGACGACCAGGTCACGGATAACCGGCAAACCAGGCAGCGGACGCACGACCAACTTGTTACCTTTTACGACAGAGGACAGCGGCGTGATGCACGCCAGGCCGTTCTTGCCGTTGATGTTCATGCCATCGGAACCGCAAACGCCTTCACGGCAGGAGCGACGATAGGAGAAACCTTCGTCCTGCTCCTTGATCAGGGCCAGCACGTCCAGAACCATCAGGTCCTTGCCACCGGTATCGACCTGGAACACCTGGGTTTTAGGCGCCGAGTCGGTATCCGGGTTGTAACGATAAACTTCAACTTGCAACATGGCAGCCACCCTTAGTAAGTCCGGACTTTTGGTTCGAACGCCGGTACGGTCTTCGGCGCGAAGTTGACTGCACGTTTGGCAACCCGCTTCTCACCTGGGAAGTACAGGGTGTGGCACAGCCAGTTTTCGTCGTCACGGTCTTCGAAGTCTTCACGGGCGTGAGCGCCGCGGGACTCTTTGCGAACTTCGGCCGCGATGGCGGTTGCTTCGGCGACTTCCAGCAGGTTCTGCAGCTCCAGCGCTTCGATACGCGCGGTGTTGAAGGCCTGGGACTTGTCGCTGATCTTGACGTTGGCGATACGCTCGCGCAGATCGGCCAGCTGGGCGATACCTTTCTGCATGTATTCGCCGGTACGGAACACACCGAAGTAGTTCTGCATGCAGCTCTGCAGCTCGCGCTTCAGGGTTGCAACGTCTTCACCGGTGGTGCGCTCGTTGAGCTTGTTCAGACGGTTCAGAGCGACTTCGACGTCGGTGTCGCTGGCGTCGCGGTATTCGATACCCTCGGTCAGCGCTTTTTCCAGGTGCAGGCCAGCGGCGCGGCCGAATACCACCAGGTCGAGCAGCGAGTTGCCGCCCAGACGGTTGGCACCGTGTACCGATACGCAAGCGACTTCACCTACGGCGAACAGACCCGGAATGATCTGGTCCTGGCCGTTGGCGTCCATGGTCATCGCCTGGCCATGGATGTTGGTGGCAACGCCGCCCATCATGTAGTGGCAGGTTGGAACGACCGGAACCGGCGCGACGACAGGGTCGACGTGGGCGAAGGTCTTGGACAGTTCGCAGATGCCTGGCAGACGGCTGTGCAGAACTTCTTCACCGAGGTGATCGAGCTTCAGCATCACGTGGTCGCCATTAGGACCGCAGCCGTTGCCGGCGATGATTTCCTTGACCATGGAACGGGCTACGACGTCACGACCTGCGAGGTCCTTGGCGTTCGGAGCATAACGCTCCATGAAACGCTCGCCGTGCTTGTTGATCAGGTAACCGCCTTCACCACGGCAACCTTCGGTGACCAGTACACCTGCGCCGGCAATGCCGGTTGGGTGGAACTGCCACATCTCGATGTCCTGAACAGGAACGCCAGCACGCAGGGCCATGCCCACGCCGTCGCCGGTGTTGATCAGGGCGTTGGTGGTCGAAGAGTAGATACGACCTGCACCACCAGTGGCCAGTACAGTTGCCTTCGCACGGATGTACTGGGTTTCGCCGGTCTCGATGCAGATCGCGATCACGCCGACGAACGCGCCGTCCTGGTTCTTCACCAGGTCAACTGCGTAGTACTCGTTGAGGAAGGTGGTGCCTGCCTTCAGGTTGCCCTGGTACAGGGTGTGCAGCAGCGCGTGACCGGTACGGTCGGAAGCGGCGCAGGTACGGGCGGCCTGGCCACCTTTACCGAAGTCCTTGGACTGGCCACCGAACGGACGCTGGTAGATACGACCAGTCTCGGTACGGGAGAACGGCAGACCCATGTGGTCCAGCTCGAAGACCGCAGCCGGGCCTTCCTGACACATGTATTCGATAGCGTCCTGGTCACCGATGTAGTCGGAACCCTTGACGGTATCGTACATGTGCCAGCGCCAGTCATCGTTCGGGTCGGCCGAAGCGATGGCGCAGGTGATGCCACCCTGGGCCGATACGGTGTGCGAACGGGTCGGGAACACCTTGGTGATCACGGCAGTCTTGTGACCGCCCTGGGCCAGCTGCAGCGCTGCGCGCATGCCGGCACCACCGCCGCCAACAATGATGGCGTCGAAAGAAATCGTTGGAATGATAGCCATGAATCAGATACCCCAGAGAATCTGCACACCCCAGACGAAGTACGCGAACATCGCGACACCGCATACCGCCTGGAACAGGAAACGAATCGCAGTCGCCGACTTGCCGAACGCCATAGGGGTCAGGTAGTCGGTCGCAATGGTCCACATGCCGACCCAGGCGTGAGCGCCCAGGGCAACCAGTGCCAGCAGACTGAAGATACGCATCGCGTTATTGGAGAACAGAGCGTGCCACTGGGCATATTCGATGCCAGGGTTCGCTACCAGGTAGCCGATCAGGAAGATGAAATAAGCCGCGAGAACGACCGCAGAAACGCGCTGCGCCATCCAGTCATAGAGGCCCGAACGCGAAAGGTTCGTGACGTTGGTTACCATATCCAAACTCCCGCCAGCACGATCACCACCACGGAGATGACGATGACAATTTTCGAGCCCAGTTTGCCGCCTTCCAGCGTCTCACCGATGCCCATGTCCATGATCAGATGGCGAACACCGGCCACCAGGTGATACAGCAAGGCGGACAGCAGGCCCCAGAACACGAACTTGGCCAGCGGACTGGTCAGACACGCCTTCACCTCGCCAAAGCCTTCCTCGGAACCCAGGGATTTGCCCAATGCATAAAGCATGATGGCCAGGCCCAGGAACAGGATGACGCCGGAGATACGATGAAGAATGGACGTGTAAGCGGTGATCGGGAGTTTGATGGTCCTTAGGTCTAGGTTTACAGGTCGTTGGCTTTTCACGGCTTTTTTCACACTGAAGAGCCCCTAGCAAGCAGGGCAAAGTTGTTGGTAAGTGTACTGGTCAGGTACCCACCACCCAGGGAGCGGCGACCCCCAGTGAGACGGGCGCGGATGCCCCTGGCGGTCGGGTGCCGAGTATAGACAGTTAGGCTACTAATGACAACGTGAAGGGCTAGCCCAAATAGCGCATTGCCTTTACCGAACAAAAGGCGTAAATGGGCGGCATTTTCGAGGAAAAACAGCGCCTAAGACCCATTACAACCGGGCTTTAGGCAAATTGACATTCGAATTTATCTCACTATAGTGGTGCGGGCCCTGCGTGGGGGGTCTGTCAGATGATTTCAAGCATTAATAGGAGGCCACATGGCTGACAAAAAAGCGCAGTTGGTCATCGAGGGCGCAGCCCCCGTCGAGCTGCCCATTTTAACCGGCACCGTTGGTCCAGATGTTATCGACGTTAGAGGGTTGGGGGCCACGGGTCACTTCACTTTCGACCCTGGTTTCATGGCGACCGCATCCTGCGAGTCGAAGATCACCTACATCGACGGCGACAAGGGTGTCCTGCTTCATCGCGGCTACCCGATCGAACAGCTCGCCGAGCAATCCGACTACCTCGAAACCTGCTACCTGCTGCTCAACGGCGAACTGCCGAACGCCGAGCAGAAGGCCCAGTTCGTCAGCACCGTGAAGAATCACACCATGGTGCACGAGCAGTTGAAGTCCTTCTTCAACGGCTTCCGCCGCGACGCCCACCCGATGGCCGTCATGTGCGGCGTGGTTGGCGCCCTGTCGGCGTTCTATCACGACTCGCTGGACATCAATAACCCGCAACACCGGGAGATCTCCGCCGTTCGCCTGGTCGCCAAGATGCCGACCCTGGCCGCGATGGTCTACAAGTACTCCATGGGCCAACCCATGATGTACCCGCGCAACGACCTGTCGTACGCGGAAAACTTCCTGCACATGATGTTCAACACCCCGTGCGAGATCAAACCGATCAGCCCGGTACTGGCCAAGGCAATGGACCGGATCTTCATCCTCCACGCCGACCACGAGCAGAACGCCTCCACCTCCACCGTGCGTCTGGCCGGCTCCTCGGGCGCCAACCCGTTCGCCTGTATCGCCGCCGGTATCGCTGCACTGTGGGGCCCTGCCCACGGCGGTGCGAACGAAGCCGTGCTGACCATGCTGGATGAAATCGGCGACGTATCGAACATCGACAAGTTCATCGCCAAGGCGAAGGACAAGAACGATCCGTTCAAGCTGATGGGCTTCGGTCACCGCGTCTACAAGAACCGCGACCCGCGCGCCACCGTGATGAAGCAGACCTGCGACGAAGTCCTGCGCGAGCTGGGCATCACCAACGATCCGCAGCTGGAACTGGCGATGCGCCTGGAAGAGATCGCCCTGACCGATCCGTACTTCATCGAGCGCTCGCTGTACCCGAACGTCGATTTCTACTCGGGCATCATCCTGAAGGCGATCGGCATTCCAACCAGCATGTTCACCGTGATCTTCGCCCTGGCGCGTACCGTCGGCTGGATCTCGCACTGGAAGGAAATGCTCTCCAGCCCGTACAAGATCGGCCGCCCTCGCCAGCTGTATACCGGCTACGAGTCTCGCGACATGGTCAAGTTGGAAGACCGCAAGTAAGCTTCGGCCGAATGCAAAAAAGGCTGCCTGATGGCAGCCTTTTTTATTGGAGCGGGGAATCACAATTTCCGATAAATCAACAAAACGAAAAACTGTTACGCATCACTTGGCCGCTTCGGCCTTTTCCTTCAGCGCCTTCAGTGTATTGAAAGGCGCATCGACGACGAATTTGTTAGCCAACCAAGACGGCACGCTGCCACCTGGATCGGTATGAAGCTGGTAGGTCACCTCGGTGGCATCACCTTTTGGCACCAGCTTCCAGAAACCGGTGGCCGCTGCCACCCGCACAAAGCCCTTTTCTTCTGGCTGGTAGGTCGGCGCAGCCTCGATCTTGCGCGTCACGCTGCCATCAGCGCCCTGCTCACTGGTGATATGCAGCACGGAATCCCGTGCAGTGACCGGCCATGGCGTATTGAACTGTGCATAAGTCCAGGTCTGATCACCCTCATGCTTGAGCAACTTCTGCTGCTTGCATTCATGAATCCAGGCACAGGAACCCGCTACGTCTTCCTGCAGCCGGGTAATGGTCGCCACCGGCGCCTCGATCAGGGTGACACCCCGATAGGCTTTGTACTTGGAGCCCGCCACGTCACTGAGGGAGACCTGGATGCCCTGTTCATCCTTGGCCACTTGCCATTGCTCGGCAAAGGCGATGCTCGACAAGGCAGTCAAACCCACGATTACAGCCACACGCTTGAACGATCTCATTCGCTTGTTTTCCTTATTGTCGAAGATCCAGCTTTCAGGCCGCAGTCATTTGCTCCCACCAGCCGATGATCCTGATTGCCTCATCACGATCACTGCCACATACCTCTGAATCCGCCTTGAAACCGGAGCAAACCGCCGGACGCTCCGGCATGCCGAACAAATTGCACAGATTGACCGCAGAGAGATGNNCGCCAGCCGGCTTGCCATCAGGCATGCCGGGAATGAACGAGCTGATCGATGGCGCAATGCAACAGGCGCCGCAGCCTTCTCGGCATTTCATGAATCAGAACCTCGGGGACGCAAATGGTGCGAATGAAAGGATAGTAACGACTAAAACAATCGTTTGAAATTGGCGAAAGGATGAAATATCGCTGACCGGCCAGTTCTCGTTTTCAAGCGCCTACTGCTTGAACTCGAAATCGATGGCGGCACCCTCGATTTCCTGCTGGCGGCTGTCGTTGCGCAACTGCAGCTGCATTTCATTGCTCAACAGGCGGCCGTTGAGCTGGAACGGGCTCTGGCTTTCCGGCTTGTCACCGAACATCGCCGGCAACAGCGGCTTGCGCACCTCCGCCTCGATCTGCTCCACCGGCTTCATTTCCTTGGCCATGTCAGGTGGCAAACTCAAATCCAGCCTGGCCTTGGGTAGCGGCGCAGCAATGGCATCCGCTTTCTTGCGCTTGCTGGTCTTGGTGACCTTGACCGGCTTTTTCGTAGCAGTGGCGGGTTTGGCCTTGGGTTTGGCCTTGGTCACGGGCTGCTTTTTTGCGCTGGATGTATCGGCTTTCTTTACCTGCGGCCTGGCATCAGCCAGCAGTACGGGAGATGCCACGGCATTCGTCGATAACGAGCCCGTCAAAGGCACCGCCACCAACCCCGCCAACACCAATCCGACACAACGCAAGAAAGTCATAGGCAACGACAGACCACCCAGGGAAAGTGCCTATGCTCCCCGTTCCAGACACGCCTGACAAGGTGCAGATTACAGATAGCCAGTACTGGCGGTTTCCTGGCACAGCTGATTGGCCAGCATCCCGAGCGTCATCAGCGCCCTCTCCGCCTCGCGATCCCACGGAATCCCGCAGTTGAGGCGAATACAGTGGTTGAACTGCTCGGTGTTACTGAAGATCAGCCCGGGCGCAATACTGATGCCCTGCTGCAAGGCCCGCAGATGCAGTTCCTGGGTGTTCACCCGCCCCGGCAAACTGACCCAAAGAATGAAGCCGCCCGTGGGCCGGGTCATTTGCGTACCTTCCGGGAAGTACTGCTGCACCGCCAACTGATAAGCGCTGAGATTCTTCCGATATTCCTGACGGATAAAGCGCAGATGACGGTCATAACCGCCGTTTTCCAGATAAGCCGCCACCCCCATCTGCGTAACGCTGCAGGCGGAATGAGTGCTGAACGTTTGCAAACGCTGGATTTCCTGCTGGTAATTGCCGGCAACCATCCAGCCGATACGCACCCCTGGCGACAGAGTCTTGGAGAAGCTCGAACAGTAGATAACCCGCCCCAGCCGATCGAAAGCCTTGAGGGACTTGGTCTTGCCCTGCTCGAACATCAGCTCGCCGTAGATATCGTCTTCGATGATCTGGATATTGAAGTCGGAAGCCAGGCGCAACAGTTGCTTCTGCCGATCTTCCGGAATGGTTCCACCCAAGGGATTGCTCAGCCGCGCGGTCAATACCAGTGCCTTGATCGACCACTGGTTCGCTGCCAGTTGCAGGGCCTCGAGACTGATGCCGGTAGAGGGATCGCTAGGGATCTCGATCACCTTCAACCCGAGCAGATCCGCCAGCTGCAGCAACCCGTAATAGGTCGGCGACTCCGCCGCGATCAGATCCCCCGGACGGGTCAGCACCCGCAGCGACATTTGCAGGGCATCAACACAGCCGTGGGTCACCACCACCTCGGATGGATCGACCACCACCCCCGCATCGCGCATGCGAATGGCAATCTGCCGGCGCAATGGCTCGAAGCCCGGACTGAACATGTAACTGAACGCCCGCGGGCTCTGGAAACGCGTCACCTTGGCCAGTTGCTGATGCAGCGCCCGCACCGGCAGATAATCCACATGGGGCACCGCTGCACCCAAGGGAAACACCCCGTCCCGACGGGCCTCGGTGAGCACCTGCTGGATGATACTGGCGCGGGTGACCAGGCCTGGCCGCTCGACCCGGGCGATATCGGGCGTCGACGCGGTCAGGGCGGGAGTCTGGTGCACGTAGTAACCGGACTGCGGACGGGCGCGGATCAGACCCTGATCTTCGAGATTGGCATAAGCCTGCAGCACCGTGGCGTGGCTCACGTTCAATTGCGAGCTCATCTTGCGCACAGATGGCACACGCTCACCCGGCTGATAGACGCCGCGACGGATATCCTCGGCGAGCTGCTGGGCGATGCGCTGGTAAAGCAACAGGTTGGTCATGGATCCTTCTCTCGACACGCTGGCAATCCGGTAATTGTTATCAGGGCCACTGCGAATACCGTAACAGTTGCCAAGTGTACTGGGACAGATTGCAGATCTGCCGACGATACAGCGGTGTAACCATGATTCAAAGCGCTGTTTGTGCATAAGCAGAACGCTATCCATGAAAAAACCCGGCGTCTTTCGATCACCGGGTTTTCTTTAATGCCAGCTCTAGCTCAACGCTCGGCGCCCAGCCTGCCTTTTTCATCGGAGAAGACGATTTCGACCCGACGGTTCTGTGCCCTGCCCCGCTCCGAGGCATTGGCTTCCACCGGATACTGGTCGCCGTAGCCGATGACCTTGATGCGCTTCTCGTCAACGCCCAGGTCCACCAGCATATCGGCCACCGATTGCGCGCGATCCCGTGACAGCGCGAGATTGTCATCCGGATTGCCGGTGCTGTCGGTGTAACCTTCGATGCGCACCACGCGCTTGGGGTTCAGTTGAAGGAACTGCACCAGTTTCAGCACGGTGCGGCTGGCGGAGTTCCTCAACTCGGCCTTACCGGTGTCGAAAAGCACATCGCCCAGGGTCATCACAAGGCCGCGATCGGTGTCGGTGGTGGCCAGACTGACGATCTGCTCCTCCAGCCACTTGCCCTGCTGCTGCACACTGGCCAGCTTGGCTTCGCGCAGGGCCAGTTGCAGGCGCTGGCGCTCCAGCTCCAGCTTGGCTTGCCGCTCCTGGTTGAGCACCAGGCCGCTGTGCTCTCGAGCGATTTCACTGTAACGCTGGCTCAGATAGGCGTAATGCCGCACATCGCTGCCGGTACCCCAATAGGTGGCCAGCCGTTCGGCCTTGGCCAGCGACTCACCCGCGCGGATGACCTCCCGGGGCGCGCTGCGCAGCACATTGGAATCGTCCTTGACTGACTGGAAGGCGTTGCTCGCCTGGTCCAGTGCCACTTCGCTACGCTCGCTGGCGCAACCTTGCAATCCGAGAACACCGGCCAACGCCAGCAATGCCAGAGGTTTGATCGAACTCACTGTTGCTCCCCCAACTGCTTGCGAAGACGGTCGACCCGGGATTGCAACAGGGTCAGTTGCTCCTGGCTCTTCAGGGTCAGCACCTTGGCTTCAGCCAGGCGCGCATCCAGCTCGGATTGTTCGGCGCGCATCCGCGCGTCACGGAACGACTCGCTCAGCATGTTGGAACGGGCACGCTCCAGCTTGTCTTCTGCCAGCTTGAGTTCGGCGACATCATCGGTGGCACCGACGGCCTTGGCCTGCTCCAGTGCCTGCTCGGACAAACGCATCTGCTCGTGGGGTGCTGGGTCACTGGCGCACCCGGCCAAGGCCAGCAGTGCCAGAGCGGCGAATAGCGATTGAATTCTCACACGGTCTTCCTACTGTTTTGGGGCGTCGAGCGGCGCCTGCAACTGCGCCTGCCAGCGCTCGACGCTGCGTTGCACAACCGCCTGGACTACGCCAGAGGCCGGCAATTCTGTCAGTTTTTTCGCCAACTGTCCGCGTAACCAGCCATCGTTGCAGGCGGAATTGTGCGACAGCGCCAGAAACAGACCCGGATGATCCAGTGGCTGGCCACGCACCACCAGGTCGTTGGCCATGCCCAGGCTCTGTGCCATGGCCATGCCGGCGTAGCGCCCGGCCAGGACGTAATCCACCTGGCCCAGCAGGAGCTTCTGCATCGCTTGGGTCAGGTTGGGAACAGGAGTCAGCTTCAATCCGGTTTCGCTGAACCTGGCGAATTCGGGGGTCAACCGGGCTTTCTCGGAAATGGCGCCCTGATGCTTGTGCAGGTCGCCAAGGTTTTCGTAGACCAGTGCAGAGTCATGCCGGGTCCAGACCACATAGTCGTTCTGCAGGACCGGCGGATGAATATAGTCCACCGAACCCAGTTCACCGACCGCCAGCGGCGCATCCACCAGCAGGTCCATGCGCCCGCTGCGCACCTGATCCTGAGCCTCGCTGCGCTTGCCGGAATACAGCACTTCGACTTTCAAGCCCAACTCGGCAGCCACTTGTTTAAGCAGATCGACATTGGCGCCGATCAGATGCCTCGGGTCCTGCGGATCGCGCCATGAATACGGCGGCGCATCCGGGCTNNGCCAAGCGTTCGCATTTACCGGCTGCCATCGCCAGCGACGGCAGGCAGGCCAGCCCGAACATCGCCACGATTCCCTTTCGTGCAAAGCGCACCATCACACGCCCTCTTCTTCGACCCGCGAAAATCAAAAAGCCCGGTTGTCCGGGCCGTGTCGCAGTGGAGAACCACCAGCGCACGCCCCGGACAACCGGGCCTTTATAAGTGAAGCGACTGGATTAAACCAGCTTCTCCAGCTCTGGAACGGCTTCGAACAGATCCGCCACCAGGCCGTAGTCGGCCACCTGGAAGATCGGTGCTTCTTCGTCCTTGTTGATCGCGACGATGACTTTCGAGTCCTTCATACCGGCCAGGTGCTGGATCGCGCCGGAGATACCGACGGCGATGTACAGCTGTGGCGCGACGATCTTGCCGGTCTGGCCGACCTGCATGTCGTTCGGTACGAAACCTGCGTCGACCGCAGCGCGGGAAGCGCCGACTGCCGCGCCCAGCTTGTCGGCCAGGGCATACAGGTGCTTGAAGTTGTCGCCGTTCTGCATGCCGCGGCCGCCGGAAACGACGATCTTGGCAGCGGTCAGTTCAGGACGGTCGGACTTGGCCAGCTCTTCGCCGACGAAAGCCGATTTGCCAGCGTCGTGGGCAGCGCCAACCACTTCGACGGCGGCCGAACCACCTTCGGCGGCAACGGCGTCGAAGCCGGTGGCACGAACGGTGATGACCTTGACGGCAGCGGTCGATTGCACGGTGGCAATGGCGTTGCCAGCGTAGATCGGACGCTTGAAGGTGTCGGCGGATTCAACCGAGATGATCTCGGAGATCTGGTCGACGTCCAGCAGCGCGGCAACGCGAGGCAGGACGTTCTTGCCGTTGGAGGTAGCTGGCGCCAGCACGTGGCTGTAGCCTTTGCCCAGCTCGGCAACCAGTGGCGCGACGTTTTCCGGCAGGAAGTGAGCGTAGGCAGCGTTGTCGGCTACCAGGACCTTGGCCACGCCAGCGATTTTCGCGGCAGCTTCGGCAACACCACCGACGTTCTGGCCAGCGACCAGGACGTGCACATCGCCACCGATCTTGGCGGCAGCGGCAACGGTGTTCAGGGTAGCGGGCGCAACGGCGCCGTTTTCGTGTTCAGCGATAACCAGGATAGTCATTTAGATTACCTTCGCCTCGTTCTTCAGTTTCTCGACCAGTTCAGCAACCGACTTGACCTTGATGCCCGCGCTGCGTGCAGCTGGAGCTTCGACTTTCAGGGTCTTGTTGGTCGAGGCGGTGGAAACGCCCAGCGCATCCGGAGTAACGGTCTCCAGCGGCTTTTTCTTGGCCTTCATGATGTTCGGCAGCGACGCATAGCGCGGCTCGTTCAGGCGCAGGTCGGTGGTGACGATTGCCGGCAGGTTCAGGGCAACGGTCTGCAGGCCGCCGTCGATTTCGCGGGTGACGTTGACCTTGTCACCGGCCAGCTCGACCTTCGAAGCGAAGGTGCCCTGGGCGAAGCCGGTCAGCGCAGCCAGCATCTGGCCGGTCTGGTTGTTGTCGCTGTCGATGGCCTGTTTGCCAAGGATCACCAGCTGAGGCTGCTCCTTGTC
>DQAA01000017.1 GCA_003523465.1 Pseudomonas sp. | reverse complement strand
TCCCCCGGAATCCCCTGATTCCCCAGTAATCCCCCTCCTTTTCCCCTGCACGTTTTGAATCATTTCCCCCCGGTAAACCTCTCCGGCATCCCCTACCCTCGCGCCCTCGAATCTCCCCCGAGCCCGCCATGCCTCGCCAAAACGCCGCCTTCTGGTTCACCAGCAATTTCCTCCCCGGTCCGCTGGCAATCGGCTTTCTTGGTCCGCTGCAGGGCCTGACCTTCGGGCAATCCGTCCTGGCGATCGTCCCGGCAGCCCTGCTCGGCAGCCTGGTTCCGGCGCTGCGCCGCTCGCCTCCCTGCACCCTCCTGTTGCTGCCCGTGCTGCTGATCCTGCACATGCTGCACCTGGAAATCCTGTCGCGAATCGCCATCCACCTGCTGCCCGGCTCGCCGCAGAACTGGCTGGCCTTCGCCTTGATGCTGGTCATCCTGCAGGCCTTGATCGGGCCGCCGCTGCTGCATCGCGCGCAGGCGCTGCTCGCCCCGTTATTGGCGCTGGTCCTGGTTCTGCTGGGGTTTGCCGGCCCGCTGCTGCTGGAGGTGGATACCGCACAAAGACAACCCGGCTTCGCCTGGTCGACCTTCGGCCTGCTGGCATTGCTCGCGGCGCTCTGGCAGATCGTCCTGCCCGCCCTGGTCAACCAGGGCCCGGCGCATTACCTGGGCCTGAGCCTGCCTGGAGTTGGGCTGATGACCCTGGGCGCCTTGATGGCCTCGGCCATTCCCGCCGTCGACAGCGTGGTCAGCCTGCGTTTGCTGGGCGATCGGTTCGTGCCGGGGTTGGGCAGTGTCGCGGTGGGGTTGCTGGCACTGGCCATGCTCGGGGCTATGGCGGTGCAAGGGCATGCTCAGTTCATGGCCCTGAGCGCCCGGCCGAAAAAAACCAAAGCCCGCGTGCTGCTGCTCGCGGGCTTCGTCATGTCGCTGATGGTGATCTGGACGCCCTGGTACTGAGCCTCAGTATTCGATCCGCACATCCCCTTTGGGCACGCTGCAGCAGGACAGGATGTAACCCTCCGCCACATCCTCGTCGGTAATCCCGCCGTTGTGCTCCATCTCCACCTCGCCGCCCAGCTTGAGCACCTTGCATGTCCCGCAGATGCCCATGCCGCATGCCTTGGGAATCATCAGGCCGACCTTCGCCGCCGCTGCGTGCACCGTCTCGCCGGGCACGACACGGCTGCTCTTGCCGGTGGCCGTGAATTCCACCAGGTGCATGTCGCCGACGGTGATTTCCTCCGCCGCTTCCGCCGCCTGTTCGGCATGCTCCACCGCGTCGGCCTTGGCCTCCGGCGGCGTCGCGCCGAACGACTCCTCGTGGTAGCGGCTCATGTCGTAGCCGGCGCCTTCGAGCAGGCGCTTGACCGCGGTCATGTAGGGCGTCGGGCCGCAGCAGAAGATCTCCCGCTCCATGAAGTCCGGGGCCATCAGTTCCAGCAGCTTGTGGTTCAGGTAGCCGCGATAGCCGGCCCACGGCTCGCCGAGACCGTGCTTCTCGCAAATGATGTGCAGGCTGAAGTTGGGAATCCGCGAAGCCATGTGCTCCAGCTCGCGGTGGTAAATGATGTCCTTCGGCGAACGCGCGCTGTGCACGAAGACCATATCGACGTTGCCGTTGGTGTCGTAGAACCAGCGGGCCATGGACATCACCGGGGTGATGCCGACGCCGCCGCTGAGGTAGAGCACCTTGGAACTTGGGAAGTCCATGGCGTTGAACAGCCCGACCGGCCCGTGCACCGCCAGTTCCTGGCCTTCGTGCAGGGTGTCGTGCAGGTAGTTGGAGACCTTGCCGCCCGGCACGCGCTTGATGGTCACCGAGAAGCTGTAGGGCACCGAGGGCGAGCTGGAGATGGTGTACGAGCGCATCACCGGCTGGCCTTCGATTTCCAGCTCCAGGGTGACGAACTGGCCCGGCTTGAAGAAGAACATGATCGGCTGGTCGGCCATGAAGCAGAAGGTGCGCACGTCCCAGGTTTCCTGGATGACCTTGACGCAACGGACGATATGGCGGCCGTTGGCCCAGGTCTGGGTGGTCACCGGATTGAGGAAGGTGTTGGACATGCTCATGGTCTCCACGGCCGACTGCGGCCTGATGGTGAGGATAATGCGCAAGGCATCGGCCCCACACTTACCTGTTCACGACATCGGCGTGCTTATCGCGACCAGCCCCTGACGGCAAGGGCTGGCAGGTCGGAAACGGATTCGATCATGTCGCCCATGGATATGGTTCGCGTCGCCGGCAATCGCACACTCCGTCGCAAATGATCCCTGCACGAATGCCTTGCGACGCATAACAACGATTAGCCACTTTCGCCGGCCGCAAAGGCCATGAGGACACACACGATGGACGTCACTACCCTGAGCCTGGACGATCCGCTGGAACCAGCACGCAAGGCCACCGCCGAGATGCTGCAAAACCGCGAGCGCACCTACTCGCTGCCGCAACCGTTCTACACCGACGAGCGCCTGTTCCAGATCGACATGCAGGAGATCTTCCACAAGGAATGGCTGATCGCCGGGATGACCTGCGAGATCCCCGCCAAGGGCAACTTCATGACCCTGGAGATCGGCAAGAACCCGATCATGGTGGTGCGCGGGGCCGAGGGCCAGGTGCATGCCTTCCATAACGTCTGCCGCCACCGTGGCTCGCGCCTGTGCACCAGCGACAAGGGCAAGGTGGCGAAGCTGGTCTGCCCGTACCACCAGTGGACCTACGAGCTGGACGGCCGCCTGCTGTTCGCCGGCACCGAGATGGGCGCCGACTTCGACATGAAGCAGTACGGCCTGAAACCGGTACATGTGAAGGTCGCCGGTGGCTACATCTTCATCAGCCTGGCGCAGAACCCGCCGGCCATCGACGAGTTCCTCGCCACCCTGGCGCACTACATGGAACCGTACGACATGGAGAACACCAAGGTGGCGGTGCAGACCACCCTGATGGAAAAGGCCAACTGGAAGCTGGTGCTGGAAAACAACCGCGAGTGCTACCACTGCAGCGGCTCGCACCCGGAACTGCTCAACACCCTGCTGGAGTGGGACGACACCAACGATCCACGTGCCACCCAGTCGTTCAAGGACCACGTGGCCGCCTCCGCCGCCGCCTGGGACGCCGAGAAGATTCCTTACCTGCACAAGAGCCACGGCCTGCGTAACCGTATCGTGCGCATGCCGCTGCTCAAGGGCACCGTGTCCATGACCATGGACGGCAAGCAGGCGTGCAAGAAGCTGATGGGCCGGATCCAGAACCCCGACCTGGGTTCGATGCGCATTCTCCACTTGCCGCATTCGTGGAACCACTGCATGGGCGATCACATGATCGTCTTCACCGTCTGGCCAATCAGCGCCCAGGAAACCAAGGTCACCACCAAGTGGCTGGTGCACAAGGACGCCGTCGAGGGCGTGGACTACGACCCGCAGCGCATGCGCGAAGTGTGGGATGCGACCAACGACCAGGACCGTCGCCTGGCCGAAGAGAACCAGCGCGGCATCAATTCCACCGCCTACCAGCCGGGGCCGTACTCGAAGACCTACGAGTTCGGCGTGGTCAACTTCATCGACTGGTACAGCCAGCGGGTGCTGAACAACCTCGGCGCCGAACCTGCGCCTTACCTGAAGGATGTTTCGGTGCAGTAAACCCATGGCCGGCCGGGCACGCAATGTGCCCGGCCATGGCCTAGATGAATATTTCGTCCGTCAGCTTCCCGAACATNNCCACTCGCGTCCCCTCACGGATGGAGGAAGCGCTTTCTCCGGGCGGCAAGGCGGGCATCGAGGATCGCGATGCCAGCGGTGGCCCTTTCCTGGCGACCTTGTCCAGGCCGGCGGCTTTCTGTGCGGCCCTGACTTTCGCCCGTCCATGCACCAGCCTGGAAAATCGCAGCCCCGCTTTCGACGCGGGCAGCACAGGCGTAAAGAGCGCCGCCCCCTTTATCGGACCCACGAAAAGCCCCAGCGCCGATGTTGCGACCGCCAGTTCCGAGGAGAAGTGTGGAGCGTGGGCGATGTTATCGGCTGCAGTCACACTCGGTGGTACCACCACGGCCATTCCCAACTGGGTCGCAAAGGCATCCAGGCCGCCCGGCGCTACCACGCCTATCGGCGGCTGGGATGCTGCATAGCGAGCGATCCGGCCGGAGGGACCGAACAGCCCCGATGCCAGGCTGCCGAGCCGGGTCTGGCTGAAAACACCGCTGGCAAACGTACCGGCGGCCTTGGACTTGGCGGCCTTGATCAGCACCGGCGCGAGCAGGCTGGCGCCCCCGATCGCGATGGCGGCCGCCGCGCCAAGCAGGGTTGCGATCTGTAGGAAGTTCACCNNTGGTTGACCGGGTCGCCCAGGCAATAGGCATAGGGATTCAAACCGCCCTCGTCGAACGGGCTGAGCTCGTCGGGATTGTGAAAACGGCGCAGTACCGGGTTGTAGACACGATGACCGTTGCCCAGGTGATACCAGCCCTGGGGTTCGCAGAACTGGCCATTGAAACCCGTGCGCGATTGCCGCAAGCCTTGCGCCGGTTGGCTACCGTAGGGGCTGTAGGCGATTCGCCGGAGCTTATCCGGGCGCTGCTCACCCAGTACGCTGCCTTTGCCGTCGGGGGCCAGCAACAGAGTGACTGGCGCCGAGTCTAGAAGTCCAATTCCCATTTCCACCTACCTTGCAGCTGCGATTTGTCCAGTTGGTTGTCCAGTAGCTCCGCCCGCACCCCGGCTGCACGCGCCGAGACAGCGCGGGAGGACCTTGAGGTCTCACTTTGTCGATCCGCAGCGGCTGATCCCGAGGTACCGCTGCGCGAAGCCGACCCGCCACTGCTCGCCGACGGGGGCCGCGTCGAAGGTGTGGAGGACCGCGAACGCAGTGACGCTACAGAGACCCTGGACCCGACCGGACTGCCTGGCACGGAGAGAAGCTTGGTTGGAGGCTTGTAGCCACCGAAGAACAGATTCGCGATCCGGGAACCGAGATCCTTGCGGATCGTTGGCCATTGGTGGATCAGGTTTCTGACGCCAATGACCGCCCGGGTGGCTGCGCCCGCTGTGGAAAAGACCGTTCCGACAAACGACAACGGCACGCCAGTCTCCTTGAGCCCGCCCATCTGCACCCCGGCCCCCAGCGCGCCAAGCGTCGAGCCGATGGTGCCGGTCAAGGCGGCCATGCGCGCCACACCTGCCGGAGGCACGAGGATCGCCCCGCCGAAATTCGCGATGAACAGGCTGACATTGAGCGCCATGTTCATTCCGGGATTGTCGTAAAACGCGCCCTTGAGAAAATCACCGAAAGTGACGAAACGCCCGGTCGGATCGGTGAAATTCACCGGATCGCCCAGGCAGTAGGTGTAGGGATTGAGCCCGCCCTCATCGAACGGGCTGAGGCGGTCTGCGCTGTGGAAGCGCCGCAGTCGCGGGTTGTAGACCCGATGCCCGTGGCCCAGCTGGTACCAGCCGGGGAGCTCGCGCAACTGGCCGTTGAAACCCGTGCGCGAATCCGGCGCGCGACCCGGATCCGACCAGCCATAGGGGCTGTGGACAAGCCTCTTGAGGCCGGCGGCGCCCCGCTCACCGAGCGGCGTCTGGTGAGGGTCGGACAGCAGCAACAGGGTCCGGGCAGCGAGCGATGGCGACATGAGGTCACTCCAGACAGGGATAAAGCCTGTGCAAGTAACTTACCCCCGGACGCGAAAGCCCTCTACTGACAGAAATATCAGGTGCCACGACGCCGAGCGCCGACTGCACATTTTTTGACCAACACTGCCATCAGCCCGGATCCATTGGGTCGAAGCCGACTGACGAACACTTTATCCACAGCTCGGCCCACAGCAATTGTGGGCAACCACTGTGGAAAACCTCTTCAGAGACCAATCTGTTCCATCCCGGGCAGTTGGTCATTTTTGTTCAAATCTCTGTAAGCCTCTGAATCAAAGGCCTGTAGCCGTTGGCGAACACCTTATCCACAAAGCGGCCAACAGACTTTGTTGAAAGTTTCAGGTGAGCCTTCCGCGGGTGTGGATAAGCGCTTCAATCCACTGTTTCATCGGGGTTTTAGGGATTTTCAGGAAGCGCCGGAGCGCTATTGATCACTATTTGATCAATATACATAACTTACTGTTTTAAAAGGATTTATGGCCTGACCGAACAGTTTATCCACAGACCCACCAACAAGGATTGTGGGCAACTGCCCTACGCCAAGGCGTTATTCACAACGAAATAGACCGGCAAACGACTGTACGAAAAACGACCAGAAACGCGAAAGCCTTGCAGGGCAAGGCTTCCAGAGGGTAGCGAACACTTTATCCACAGAACCGCCAACAGACTTTGTGCACAAGCCTCAGCGCAGAACACCTTCCTCCACCAGCAACTTGAGAATCGCCTCGGCACCGGCCTGTGGACTGACGTCCTTGAGCACCTGCCCGCCACCGCCACTGGCCTTGGCCGTGGCGGCCTTCATGCGGTCCGCGCCGCTCTTCGCCTTGATCACCTTGAGCCGCTTGGGCCGTGGCTTGGCGGGCAGCAGTTCGGCGCTGGAGAACAGTTCGTNNTTTCCACCTCATGAGCCGCCAGCACACCGCGTCGCGCGGGGCCGAAAGCGCTTTGCCGGGGTTTGGGCGCAGCGTTATCCACAGAGGCGAGAAACGGCAGGCGCACCTTGAGCCGGCGCCGTTGCCCCCGTGGCAGCGCCTGAAGCACCTGGGCCGTACCGTTGTCGATGCTTTCCACCTCGGCCAGACCCACTACCAGCGGCCAGCCCAGGCGCTCGGCCAGCAGGTACGGGAGCATCCCCGAGCCTTCGCCGGTTTCCGCCTGGCT
>DQAA01000266.1:853-4836 GCA_003523465.1 Pseudomonas sp. | reverse complement strand
GGAATCGCCACCGCCGGGGCGGGAGCCACGACCGGCGCCTCCGCCGCAACGACCGGAACCGCGGCGGGCTCCGGTGGCGTTTCCAGCATCGGCTCGGGAACGGCCGCCTCTTCCTTTACATCCTTGACTTCATTAACCGCAGCTTCAATCAGTGCTTCGTTATTCATATTGCGTTCCTGAAGGGCGTTACTGCCCTCTCATCAATTGTGCGGCACGTACGGCGAAGTACGTGAGAATGCCGTCGGCGCCCGCCCGCTTGAACGCGGTGAGCGATTCGAGAATGACGCCCTCGGAGAGCCAGCCATTCTGGATTGCTGCCATGTGCATCGCGTACTCGCCGCTGACCTGGTAAACGAAGGTCGGCACCTTGAACTCGTCCTTGACCCGCTGAAGGATATCCAGATACGGCATGCCTGGCTTGACCATGACCATATCGGCGCCTTCGGAGAGGTCGGCCGCCACTTCATGCAGCGCCTCGTTGGTATTGGCCGGATCCATCTGGTAGGAGGCCTTGTTGGCCTTGCCCAGATTGAGCGCCGAACCGACCGCATCGCGGAACGGACCATAATAGGCGCTGGCGTACTTGGCCGAGTAGGCCATGATGCGGACATTCACGTGACCAGCCAGTTCAAGGCCTTCGCGGATGGCCTGGATGCGGCCGTCCATCATGTCGGACGGAGCGACCACCTGGGCGCCGGCTTCGGCGTGGGACAGGGCCTGGCGGACCAGAGCGTCGACGGTGATGTCGTTCTGGACGTAGCCCTCTTCATCGAGGATGCCGTCCTGGCCGTGGGTGGTGAAAGGATCGAGGGCGACGTCGGTGATCACCCCCAGCTCCGGGAATCGGGCACGCAGGGCGCGGGTAGCGCGCTGGGCAATGCCTTCGGGGTTCCAGGCTTCGGCGCCGTCGAGGGATTTCAGTTCCGTCGGAGTCACCGGGAACAGGGCCAGGGCAGGAATGCCCAGCTCGACCCAACCGGCCGCCGCTTCCAGCAGCAGATCGATACTCAGGCGTTCGACGCCCGGCATGGACGCGACTTCTTCGCGACGGTTCTCACCGTCGAGGACGAAGACCGGAAGAATCAGATCGTCGACTGTCAGAACATTCTCACGAACCAGGCGACGGGAAAAATCGTCGCGACGGTTGCGACGCAGGCGGGTACCAGGGAAAAGGCGATTGGCAGGGGTAAAGCTCACGGCAGACTCCTGAGCCCGCGCGAACAGGCGGGCGCGACAGTTATAAGCGGCCATTATGACGCTTGTGTGACAGGCCCGTGTAACACTGCGACCTACAGACGCAGGCATTGTCCCCTGTAGGAATTGTTCACGTCGAGACACATTTGGACACTTTCCCCGAAGCCCCTGAAGGGGTAGGCTGCGCGTTCATTTCGCCAGCATCCCGAAAATGCTCCAACAATTCCTGCAAGATTTTGGCTACTTTGCCCTTTTTCTAGGTACGTTCTTTGAAGGCGAGACCATCCTGGTGCTTGCTGGATTCCTGGCGTTCCGCGGATACATGGATATCAACCTGGTGGTGCTGGTGGCCTTCTTCGGCAGCTACGCCGGCGACCAGCTCTGGTACTTCATGGGGCGGCGTCATGGGCGCAAATTGCTGGCCCGCAAACCTCGCTGGCAGATGATGGGCGACCGCGCGCTGGAGCATGTGCGCCGTCATCCGGATATCTGGGTGCTGAGCTTCCGTTTCGTCTACGGCCTGCGCACCGTCATGCCGGTGGCCATCGGCCTGTCCGGTTATCCCCCGCGCCGCTACCTGCTGCTCAACGGCATCGGCGCGGCGGTCTGGGCCCTGGCCCTGGGCGCTGCCGCCTACCACTTCGGCGCCATCCTCGAAGGCCTGCTGGGCAACGTGAAGAAGTACGAGCTATGGGTGCTCGGCGGTCTGTTGCTGCTCGGCGGCTGCCTGTGGCTGCGCCGGCGTTTCAAGGCCGCGCGCATCGCCAAACAGGAAGCGCAGGCCCATCAGGCTGAGCAAGCTGTAGGCAAGCAGAGCGACACCACCCAGGACAGTGACCGGCCCTAAGCCGGCCCACCCCGCCAAGGCGAAGGCTGGCAGATTCAGCGCCAGCCGCCATAACTCCAGTTTCAGCGCCCAGGGCCGGTTCTCCAGTGCCGCCCCCAGCACGAACAGCCCGAAACCCATCACCAGCGCACCCAGCAGCAATGCCGACAGCGGCAAGTGCGGGCCCGCGTTCATCAGGTAACTGCCCAACGCCACATACACGGCGAACTGCAACAGCACATACAACTGTCGCGGCCATGCCAGTGGCACCTCGAATTTCCTGAAGTTCGCCAGATCCTGCTTCGCCTGCGGATAGCGTTGCGCCACATCCTCGGGGCGCCAGCCGGTGGGCATGAACCAGATCCGCAGCTTGTCCTGCCAGCGCTGGGCACGGCGCGCATCGCTCCATAGCTGGGCATAGAACTGCAGGTTGGCCCACAGCGGATTCCAGCTCGCCAGCGGCGTGGTCACCCCGAAAATCACCGGCTCGGCATCGTCTTCCGGTTGGAAGGTGCCGAACAGCCGGTCCCAGAGAATGAACACACCACCGTAGTTGCGATCCAAGTACAAAGGATTCTGCGCATGGTGGACGCGATGATTGGACGGCGTAACGAAGATCCATTCATACCAGCCCAGCTTGGGGATGTGCCGGGTGTGTACCCAGAACTGGTACAGCAGGTTCAGGGCACCCACGCTGACGAACACCAGCAGCGGCACGCCGAGCACCGCCAGCGGCAGGTAGAAGATCCACGACAGGAGAAAGCCGGTGCTGGTCTGGCGCAGGGCGGTGGACAAGTTGTAGTCCTCGCTCTGGTGATGCACCGAGTGGGCCGCCCAGAGGATGTTGCGTTCATGCCCCAAACGGTGCAGCCAGTAGTAGCAGAAGTCATAGGCGACGAACGCCAGCACCCACACCCACCACGCCTCGGCCGGCAGCTGGAACAGCGCCAGGTGCTCCACGGCGATGGCATAGGTCACCAGCCCCACGCCTTTGGTCAGCAGGCCGAAGGTCGTGGACAACACCCCGGCACTGAGGCTGTTGACGGTATCGGCCAGGCGATAGTTGCGCTGCCCTCGCCAGCGGTCGGCCAGCAGTTCCACCGCGATCAGCACGAAGAAAAACGGCACGGCGAGCAGGATGAAGTCCATGGCAGGTCCATTTTCAGGCAATGGATCAAGATTAGGCCTACAGGCCTGCAATCCCTATGGCGACAACTGCCAAATTAGACGACATTTAGCGCCTCGAATCGGGAGTAGGAAGCATGACCAAAAAAGTTGCTGTGATTCTGTCAGGCTGCGGCGTCTACGACGGCGCGGAAATCCACGAGAGCGTGATCACCCTGCTGCGCCTTGATCAGCGCGGCGCCCAGGTGCAGTGCTTCGCGCCGAACATCGCGCAGATGCATGTGATCAACCACCTGACTGGCGAGGAAATGCCCGAAACGCGCAATGTGCTGGTGGAATCGGCGCGGATCGCCCGCGGCAACGTCAAGGACCTGGGCGAGGCCGATGTCGACGACTTCGACGCACTGATCGTCCCCGGCGGTTTCGGCGCGGCGAAAAACCTCTCCAGCCTCGCCGTCGACGGCCCTGGCTGCAGCGTGCAGCCGGACGTACTGGCCCTGGCCGAAGCCTTTGCCGAAGCGGGCAAGCCGGTAGGCCTGATCTGCATCTCCCCTGCCCTGGCGGCGAAGATCTATGGCCCGGGCGTGGTCTGCACCATCGGCAACGACCCCGACACCAGCGCGGCCATCGTCAAGATGGGTGGCACCCATGAAGAATGCGATGTGCATGACATCGTCGAAGACACCCAGCGCAAGCTGGTCAGCACCCCGGCCTACATGCTGGCGCAGTCGATCAGCGAAGCGGCGAGCGGGATCTACAAGCTGGTGGACCGGGTGCTTGAGCTGACCCACGAAGGCGAGTAAGCCTTCAAGCGTCACGAACCCTGTGGGAGCGGGTT
>DQAA01000266.1:0-843 GCA_003523465.1 Pseudomonas sp. | reverse complement strand
ACCCGCTCCCACAGGGTCCGCAGAGGCCTTACGATCCAGGAAACTGCCTCACTAACCGAGTCAGAATCCGGTCCAGCGAATTGGCGAACGCCTGCTTTTCCTTCTCCCCATAGGGCGCCTGCCCACCCCCGACCTGCCCCTGCTCGCGCAGATCGGTAAACAGGTTCCTCACCGCCAGCCGCTCGCCCATGTTCCGCTCATCGAACTCGCGCCCGCGCGGATCCAGCGCTGCCACGCCGTTCTTGACCAGCCGATCGGCCAGCGGCACGTCGCTGCAGATCACCAGCTCGCCCGGCACTGCATGCTCCACCAGATAATCATCGGCAGCATCCGGCCCACTGGGCACGACGATCAGTTTCACGAGGGCGAACGGCGGCTTGGCCTGGGGCCCGCCGGCCACCATCACCACTTCGAACTGACGCTTGAGAGCGAATTTGACTACCTGATCCCTGGCCAGCTTCGGACAGGCATCGGCGTCGATCCAGACACGCATGACGGAGTTATCCACAACTTGAAACGGGCGGGCAGTATCGCTGCTCGCCCGCCCCGCTTCAAATCAGGACGCGGCCACTCGACGGGAGGCCAGCCAGCTGCGTCCGTACAGGACGATAACCGCCAGCAGCGCGGCAGCCTGGGCGGACAACGAATACAGGTCGGCGTGGATGCCCAGCCATTCGAAGTCGAAGAACGGCACCGGGTGCGTGCCGAAAATGCCGGCCTCCTGCAGCGCCTTGACCCCGTGCCCGGCAAACACCACCGACAGCGCACACAGCAACGCAGCGTTGATGCTGAAGAACAGCGCCAGCGGCAGCTTCGCCGAACCGCGCAGGATCACCCAGGCCA
>DQAA01000470.1 GCA_003523465.1 Pseudomonas sp. | reverse complement strand
TGCTGGGCGGTGCGCTGCAACTGGGCGGCGTGCTGGTCATCGAAATGCCCGAATGGCTGCTGGCCTTCGCCTACGGTGCCATCGGTTGCTATATCGGCCTGCGCTTCGACCGCCAGACCATGGGCTATGTCTGGAAACGCCTGCCGGCGATGATCGCCGGGGCACTGGTGCTGATCCTGCTATGCGCTGGCTGCGCCTGGGTACTGGCGCGCATCGCCGGCACGGACTTCCTGTCCATGTACCTGGCGACCAGCCCCGGCGGCCTGGACGCCATGGCGATCATCGCGGTGGAAACCCATGCCGATGTCGGCCTGGTCCTCGCCATGCAGACCTTGCGTCTGTTCGGGGTGATTCTTACCGGGGCGTTCTGTGCCAGGCAGATCATCCGCCTGACCCAGCGCTAGGCTACCGCCCCGCCTGCCCCCAGAACGACTCTGCAAACTGATTGATCGGCGCCACCGGCCGCGTCAGGTTGATATCCAGCGGGATATCCCAGCCCTCATCCAGCGCCCGGACCAGACGACCATCGATCACCTCCTGCTCCGTCAGGCTTTTCGGCAGCCAGGCGACACCCTTCCCTTCCAGCGCCATCGACATCAGCACCGCCGCCAGGTGGCTGCTGAACAGCGGTTGCAGATCGAGCGCGCGCGCCTGGCCTTGCAGCCGATGATTGACGATCCGACCCAGGCCGGACTCGTCGGTATAGGCCAGGTAGGGAATCGCCGAGCGGGAAAAATCCAGATCCAAGGCGGGGCTGGCCAGCGGGACCAGAATGTCATCGCCGATCTTCCGGCTGGTGTACTGGTCAGGCGGCAGCAGGGTCGGCACTTCGCGATGACCGTGACAGAGCATGAACTGCACCTGCCCGTGAATCAGCAACTGCTCGCAGTTGGCCATGCTGTCCGAGTGCAGACGCACCGCTTCGATGGGCGCATCACGGCCGGCGCCCCTGATCCAGCGCGGAAAGAAGGTGAACGACAGGGAATGGGTTGCCGCGAACTGCAGCACCTTCGCCGCCTTCCCGGCCAGTTCCTGCGCTTCCGAACGGATCCGGTAGAGCCTGCTCACCTCGTCGAGCACGCTGGGCAGGATGAGCTTGCCCGCCTCCGTCAACGGCGCGCCCTGCGGGGTGCGGGTGAACAGTTCGACGCCCATCCAGCCTTCCAGGGAACGGATCCGGCGACTGAACGCCGGTTGGGTGATATGACGCGCCTCGGCCGCGCGAACGAAGCTGCCGTTCTCGGCCAACGCAATGAAATCCTCTAGCCAGACCAGTTCCATGGGGCAATGCCGTTTCAGCATGGGGGGCTGGATTAATAGCATTGGGCGCCAATCCTGGCCAGACATACCGTGAAGCCTCAAACAACAAAGAGGAGCGCACCATGCGTATCGTCGACATCCGCGAAAAGACCGTCTCCATCGCTTCGCCCATCGCCAACGCCTACATCGATTTCTCGAAGATGACCTGCTCGGTGGTAGCAGTGGTGACCGACGTCATTCGCGATGGCAAGCCGGTGATCGGCTATGGCTTCAACTCCAACGGTCGCTACGGCCAAGGCGCCTTGATGCGCGATCGCTTCCTTGCACGGGTCACCGAGGCCGATCCGGAATCGCTCCTCGACCGCGAGCACGACAACCTCGACCCGTTCGCCATCTGGAAAGCCCTGATGACCAACGAGAAGCCCGGCGGCCATGGCGAGCGCTCCGTGGCCGTCGGCACCCTCGACATGGCGGTCTGGGATGCGGTGGCCAAGATCGAGGGCAAGCCCCTGTACCGCCTGCTCGCCGACCGCTATCGCGGTGGCCAGGCCGACGACAAGGTGTGGGTCTACGCCGCCGGTGGCTATTACTACCCGGGCAAGGACGACACCAAGCTGCAGGACGAGATGCGCAGCTACCTGGACCGCGGCTATGACGTGGTGAAGATGAAGATCGGCGCCGCGCCCCTGGCCGACGACATCCGTCGCATCGAAGCGGTGCTCAAGGTGGTCGGCGAAAGCCGTCGCCTGGCGGTGGACGCCAACGGCCGCTTCGACCAGCAGACCGCCATCGCCTATGCCGAGGCCCTCAAGCCCTACAACCTGTTCTGGTACGAGGAANNGCGATCCGCTGGACTACGCACTGCAGGCGGAACTGGCGAACCACTACGAACTGCCCATGGCCACCGGCGAAAACCTCTTCTCGCACCAGGATGCGCGCAACCTGCTGCGCCATGGCGGCATGCGCTCCGACCGCGATTACCTGCAATTCGACTGTGCGCTGTCCTACGGCCTGGTCGAGTACATGCGCACCCTGAAGGTCATGGAAGAGCTCGGCTGGTCGTCCCGCCGCGTGGTGCCCCATGGCGGCCACCAGATGTCGCTGAACATCGCGGCGGGCCTGCACCTGGGCGGCAACGAGTCCTATCCGGACGTGTTCCAGCCGTTCGGCGGCTTCGCCGATGGCATCCGCGTGGAAAACGGCTACGTCGGCCTGCCGGATATCCCGGGCGTGGGCTTCGAAGCCAAATCGGCGCTCTATGCCGTCATGCGCGAACTGGGAGAAGGCTGACCCCGGCGCGCTGCTGCCTCGAAGCGCAGGCAGCAGCGCCACTGCGTCGTGGATGACGCAACCCCACATGGCCGATCACAACAATAAAATGAGGTGCGCTCGTGGAAACATCCAAGTCACGCTGGTACAGCCAGCTGTATGTCCAGGTCCTGATCGGTATCGTCATCGGCGGCCTGATCGGGTATGCGGAGCCCGACCTGGGGGCGAAGCTGCAGCCCCTCGCCGACGGCTTCATCAAGCTCATCAAGATGCTGCTCGCGCCGATCATCTTCGGCACCGTGGTCGTCGGCATCGCCAAGATGGGCGACATCAAGGAGGTCGGTCGTATCGGCGTCAAGGCGCTGATCTACTTTGAAATCCTCTCGACCCTGGCCCTGGTCATCGGCCTGGTGGTGGTCAATGTGGTCAAGCCGGGTGTCGGCATGAACATCAACATCAATACCCTCGACGGCAGCGCCATCGGCAAGTACAGCCAGGCCGCGCAAGACCAGGGCGGCACGGTCGACTTCCTGCTCAACATCATCCCGCACACCTTCATGGATGCCTTCGCCAAGGGCTCGATGCTGCAGGTGATCCTGCTCTCGGTGCTGATGGGCGTGGCCCTGGTGCAGGTGGGGCCGGTGAGCAAACCGCTGATCAACATCATCGACCTGTTCCTGCATGGCCTGTTCAGGATCGTCGCCATGGTCATGCGCCTGGCACCGATCGGCGCGGGCGCCGGCATGGCCTTCACCATCGGCAAGTATGGCGTGGGGACGCTGCTGTCCCTCGGGCAATTGCTGGTCGCCCTGTACCTGACCACGCTGATCTTCATCCTGGTCATCCTCGGCGCGGTGGCGCGCTGGTCCGGGTTGCCGTTGATGCAGTTCCTGCGCTACTTCAAAGACGAAATCCTGGTCACCCTGGGCACCTGCTCCACCGAGGCCGTGCTGCCGCGGATGATGGCCAAGCTGGAGAAGCTCGGCTGCAAGAAATCCGTCGTAGGCATGGTGCTGCCCACCGGCTATACCTTCAATGCCGACGGCACCTGCATCTACCTGACCATGGCCGCGATCTTCGTAGCCCAGGCGACCAACACCCCGCTGTCGATCATGGACCAGCTGGTTCTGCTGGGCGTGCTGCTGCTCACCTCGAAGGGCTCGGCCGGTGTCGCCGGCGCAGGCTTCATCACCCTGGCGGCCACCTTGAGCACCATCCACTCCATTCCCCTGGTCGGCCTCGTATTGCTGCTGGGCATCGACCGTTTCCTCAACGAAGCCCGGGCGGTCACCAACCTGATCGGCAATGGGATCGGCACGATCGCGATCGCCAAGTGGGATAACGCGTTCGATGTTGAAACTGCCAGGCGGGAAATCGCGGCGCTCGATAACCCGCAACCTGTAAACCGGGCGCCAGCCTGCGCTGCAGAAAAGTGACGGCAGCGGGGGTCAGCATCAGCGGGGTCAGGATCTCTATTGCCTGACCCGGCCTCATTGCTGCATGGGTATCTACACATCTCTTCGCTGGCACAACGCGGT
>DQAA01000174.1 GCA_003523465.1 Pseudomonas sp. | reverse complement strand
GGGCGGGTTCGACTACGGCCTGGGTAGCGCCTCGTCTGGCATGACCTACGCCTCGACGTTCTCGGATGGCGGCTTCACCGGTGCCGGCGGCAAGTACGACCCGGCCGGTATCGTCCATGCCGGTGAGTTCGTGCTTCGCCGGGAGGTTGTGAGCCAGCCTGGAATGCTGGACTACCTCGAAACCTTGAACAACCGTGGCTATGCCGACGGCGGCCTGGTGACGCCACTGGCGATCCCGCAACAGATCGCAAGAAGCACCGTTGGCAATGGCGGCAGTGGAGCGTCCTACAGCTTCCCTATTTCTGTCGCGGTTGATGCCTCGGGTGCCAGTGGCGGCGTTGACCAATCAAGCGAGGATGCCGCGGCGATTGGGAGGAGCATCCAGCAAGCAACGAAGGTAGAGGTAGAGAAAAGTATCGCTGCCGGCCTTCGGCAGGGCGGTGCAATCTGGCGCGCGATTAACGGGAGGTGATGATGAGTTTCGAGTACGAACGTTATGAGCTGATGATTGCTCTGTCCGGGACGATTTCCCAGTTTTTCTTCAAGGGTGTGACCAGTCGAACTACGGCTATTGAGCTCCGAGAGCGGGTCGAGGCGATGGGGTTGATGCTGGGACGGATCGAAGCAGTAGTGGCTCAGGAGGGGCCAGTGGGGCCAGGCATTGCAGAAGAAATTCGGAGACTGGAAGAGCAAATCATCAGCTCGGTTAAGCAGGAGATTTCTGCTGCGATACGTCCTGGTGGCCAGATCTTCCGAATGATTGAAGGCGGGAAGAAATGACTGTCGAGACATTCCGCTGGCCGACCTCCAGGGGCGAGACGCCGGACATCAATTACCGCGTGCGCGAATCCCGCTTTGGCGGGGGGTACCGGCAGGTGGTCGGCGACGGCCCCAACAACAAGGAAGACAGCTATCCGGTCACGGTGACCGGCACCAAGGCTGTGGTGCGGCAGGTCATGGACTTTTTCGACCGGCATGCTGGCGCCAAGGCCTTCCTCTGGACAACACCGCTCGGTGACCTTGGCCTGTTCACCTGCGCCGATCCCAAGCCCACACCAGTGGGTGGGGGGCGGTTCAAGGTCACCGCCACCTTCGAGCGGGCGAACCACCCCTAAGGACCATCCATGTCATTCATTCGAGACATCCAACTGCTGGAGCCAGGTAGTGAGGTGCTGCTGTTCGAGCTCGACGGCTCGGACTTCGGTGCTGACGTCCTCCGGTTCCACGGGCATAGCATTCCGCACACGCCCGAAGATCTGGCGGCGGCCGGCGCTGAGGCTGATCAGTTGCCGGCAAAGTCGATCTGGTGGAGGGGGGAGGAGTACAGCGCATGGCCCATGCAGATCGATGGCATCAGCGCGAACTCCGACGGCACTGCTGTACGTCCGACGCTTTCGGTAGGCAACGTCAACGGGCGCATCACTGCACTGTGCCTGGCGTTCGATGACCTGCTGGAGTTCCAACTGACGTTTCGCCACACGCTGAAGCGGTACCTGGATGCGGCCAACTTCTCCGGCGGCAACCCGGAGGCCGATCCGAACGAGGAGAGCATCGAGATCTGGTTCGTCGACCAGAAGGTCTCCGAGAACGGAACCCAAGTGTCGTGGGAGCTGGCCAGCCCTGGCGATGTTGGTGGCGAGACGATCGGCCGGCAGATGACCCAGCTTTGCCACTGGGCGATGACTAACGGCTACCGCGGTCCGAACTGCGGCTACACCGGTCCTTATTACGATAGGGACGGCAACCCGACCGACGATCCTGCAAAGGACCAGTGCAATGGCTGCCTCGATAGCGGTTGCATCGTCCGGCACGGGACCGGCAACCCTGTCCCCTTCGGTGGTTTCCCCGCCGTGTCTCTCATTGCCCGGAGCTGAAATGCGAAAACACATCCTTGCCGCCGTGCAGAAGCACGCCGCAGCAGAATACCCGCGCGAGTGTTGCGGGTTGCTGCTGGCCGTCGGGCGGCGCCAGGTCTACTTCCCATGCGCGAACGTGGCCAGCGAGTCGACCGAGGAGTTCAGGATTGCCCCGGAGCAGTACGCCGAGGCGGAAGACCAGGGCCAGGTGATCGGCATCGTGCATTCGCATCCAGACGCCACCAGCAGACCGTCCCCGCGAGACCTGGCCATGTGCGAGGCCACGGGCTTGCCTTGGCACATCCTGTCGTGGCCTGAGGGTGACCTGCGCACAATCACGCCAACCGGCGACACGCCGCTGCTGGGGCGCCCGTTTGTGCACGGTGCCTGGGACTGCTGGCAGGTCTGCGCGGACTGGTACAGGCGGGACTGGGGGCTGGACTTCCCAGCGTATGCACGCGAGGACGGGTGGTGGGAAAAGGCTAATGGACCCAGCCTGTACGAGCAGGCCTACGAGGCTGCAGGGTTCTACCAGGTGAGCCAGCCGCAGCGCGGAGACATGATCGTCATGGCGGTGGGGCGCACTGCGCACCCGAACCACGCCGGTATCTATCTGGGCGCCGACGTGCAACTGCCAGAGCGGCATCCGCAGGTGTTCGGGCCTGGACCGTTCCTGCTGCACCACCTCTACGGCAGGCCATCAGAAATCATCGTGTACGGCGGACCTTGGCTCGACCGAACGCGCCTTGTGTTGCGTCTTCGGGACGCGAAGCGAAAGGAAACCAAATAGGAGAGGCTTATGCTTACGGAAGCACAAAAAAACTCTATTGATAAGGAGGTCACAGAAAGGGCTTATCGTGATTTAGCCCTTCATGACCTCCTTAATACCATTAAGCGTCGGGAGCAGGAATCCGAGCCAGGTCGCTTATCAGGTTCTCAAGCACTAAGTTGAAAACTTCCTTGTTTTCGGCTGCTGGATATTCGCCATTGATGTGAGCCTGCAATCTCGCCGTGTATAGGCCTGAATTGAGAGCGCCATTTTGCTTCAGGCTAGCTGCTAGGCACTGCAGGGCTACGCCTAGTGCGCGTACTTCACTCTCACTTGCTGGTTTTGCCACGATTACTTCCTCTTAAAAAACGCATCAGTGACGCGCTGCCCCCAGTCCATGAGCTTTCCGGCAACGGGCCGGGGCGGTTCGCTGTGTTAGCTATCAAAGCCCATCGTGTCAGTCATCACGATCAGCTCCCACAAAACTTCTTCATCATCGCAGGTGTGTTGCTTTTTGTTCTGCGGTGGAAATTGATCGGTTTTGTTTGAGGTGATCTCGTGCCCACAACCTCTGCAGCGGTAGATCCCGGAGACTGGGACTTCTGAGCCGATTCCGTACAGTCTTCTCCAGTGCTCGTCTTCTGGATCTGTTGCGGACCTGAGGTAGTTCTGTGTGTCTTCAGCGTACTGCGCCATGTTGAGCTCCTCTCCTTGAAGGCATAACGCTACTACGGCCAACGCTGCCCCCGTTACTGGCTTTCCATCCACGCTGGATGGGTGGACAGGATCGGACACGACGGCACTGTCAAGGTTGATTCAGCGACACTGATGGGGGCTGCGTTCTCAGGGGCTTTTCAAAAAAATCATCGGGCGCCTAGACGATGGCATATCGCCATCTACAGTGTAAGGATTTACTAATGAGTCGTNNGTGAAAATGTTAGGATTGCTCGGTATCTGTGTATTGCTTTCAGGCTGTGCAAAAGATAATTCATGGCCTAAAGGAATAATCCTGAATCCGTCCCCGAAATGGCCATGGGCAGCGGATGAATCAGGACTTAGTTTGGCTAGCTGTAAGAATAATGGTGAGTGCAGTTACTAGGATGTTTACAAGTCAATACTGGCTACGGGGACCTACTGTCGACAGGTCAGTAATTTCTATGAGAACGGTGGCAATATAAGCAGCAATACCCGGCTTGGTATAAAAATCTTGGGCGTTCTTGCAGGTAGTGTTTTTGGCATCACTGCTGGAGGCTCTGCGGCTAAAGCCTGGTCCGGGCTTTCTGGCGCTACCAACGGAATTCAATCGGACCTGAGTGATAGCGCGCTCGCCCGTTCAGATAGAGCAAGGGTAGTATCCCAAATTCTTAGTGAGTACACGAAGGAGATAAAACCAAGATTGGAAGAGGATACAATTAGTGCGAAGAGTAGGCGTGCGATAGTTAACTCATCATTCGAGGTGACTTTGAAATGCGCAACGCTTGCTCAAATTGAACCAGAAAGTGAAACTAAGAAAGTTGACGAAAAAGTCGAAGAGTTGAAAAAAATCGTCGAAGGAAAAGCCGGAACCGAGGGTAGCGGTAAAGCGGGTGAAGCTGGGGCCCCACCTCCGGCGGCCAAAAAATAACAGCGCTAGTTTAAATCTGATCAGAAGCTCAGCCCTGCGCTGGGCTCTTCACTTCTGGCGCCTGTGAACGCGTGGCTGTGGTAGATTCCCCTCATCAACAAGGAGGGCGCGCATGAAGCGGTTGGCATTAGTGGTAATGGCTGGATCTGTCTTGGCTGGTTGCCTTGATAAAAGCAGTGACAACGCTGCGCTTTCAAGAGCAATACAGCAGGCTTCAGATGTGAAGGTGTCTGCTGTATCGCCAGACATGGCCGTCAAGTCATGGTGGGCGCTAAAGGATGCTGCAATAAAGCTGGACAATGCGCTCTGCCTAGAGCTCGTTAAATCACGGGCCAGGCTAGAAGAGAAGACCAAGCAGATTGCAGGGGATTCCATTGAGTATGGGATGACATGCTCTGACGGGGCAGAGAGCTATGAGAGAACTATCGAGTCCGTGGACGTCCAATCAGACACAAGGGCGATCGTAACGGCATCGATCAAAAATGTTACGCCGGCTGACCCGGGCGCCTCAACTGACTCCAGTGAGCAGGCGAACAAAAAGAAAGGTTCTGCGTTCAAATACGTCCTAGAAAGGCAAGACTCAAGTTCGGAATGGAAAGTCTCAAAAGTAAGCTATATGGCTTTCTACTCGCGTTCCTGGGATGACGCTTTCAAGAAGAAGGAACCCTACAATCACATCTATGTGAATGAAAGGTATCAGTAGAGCGTGATTGTCCAATAAAACCGCCTTCGGGCGGTTTTTTGTTGCCTGGAGGAAACATGTTAGCAACCGCAGCGCACTATGCACCGATGACTACGATCAAGCTCTCCGGGTCGCTGGCTCAGAAGTTCGGCCGCACTCATCGTCGGCAGATCGATAGTGGGCAAAGCTGGGAGGTCTTCAAGGCGCTCCGGGCTACCCTTGCTGGATTTGATGATGAGGTGAGGCGGCTCGACAATCTGGGCATGCGCTTCGCTATCTTCCGCAACCGGAAGAACGTAGGCGCTGACGGTTTTGATCGTGGCGGCACTCGGGAGGTGCGCATCGTTCCAGTTGTCGGCGGGAGTAAGCGGGGTGGCGTACTGCAAACCATCATTGGTGCGGTCATGATCGTCGCTGGTGTTTACACCGGTAATGCCTGGGCGGTTCAGACTGGTGTCGCTCTGGTCGCCGGCGGCGTAATCCAGATGCTTAGCCCCCAAGCCAAGGGGCTCTCCCAAAGCGCCGCCCCGGAGAACCTGCCGAGCTACGCCTTCGGCAGCGCCAAGAACACTACCGCCAGCGGCAACCCGGTACCGATCTGCATCGGCAAGCGCCGGTGGGGCGGGGCGATCATTTCGGCCTCAATCTACGCCGAAGACAAAATCTGATCCAAGCGCTACAAGCCAGCCGCCTCCGGGCGGTTTTTTATTGCCTGGAGGAAACATGGGCGCAGCACTTCCCCCTGACATCACCGGCGCCAAGGGCGGCGAAAGCAAACCGAAGTCCCTCGTGGAAGCCCCCGACAGCCTGCAATCAACCAACATCGCCAAGATGCTGATCGCGGTCGGGGAAGGCGAGTTCGAAGGCACGCCCACGGACCGGGATATCTACCTGGACAACACCCCCATCGTGGATACCAACGGCAACGTCAACTTTCCCGGCGTGAAATGGGAGTGGCGCCGCGGCTCGGTCGAGCAGGACTACATCCAAGGCATCCCGGCCATCGAGAACGAGACGACCACCAACGTCGAGCTGCGCAGCGACAACCCGTTCGTACGCTCGCTGAGCAACACCCAGCTCTCCGCCGTGCGCCTGCGGTTCTCGTGGCCGCGCCTGGCCAGTCAGGACGACGAAGGCAACACCAACGGCTACCGCATCGACTACGCCATCGACGTGGCCACCGACGGCGGCTCATACGTCGATGCCCACCTCGGCGCCGTGGATGGAAAAACCACCAACGGCTACCAGCGCTCTGTGCGCGTTGACCTGCCGGCGGCGACCTCCGGCTGGATGCTCCGTGTCCGCCGAACCACCCCGAACAGCGGAAGCGACAAGGTGGCCGACACCATGACCGTCGCCGGCTACACCGAGATCATCGACCAGAAGCTGCGCTATCCGAACACCGCGCTGCTCTACATCGAGTTCGACGCCCAGCAGTTCCAGAACATCCCGGCGGTGACGGTGGACTGCAAGGCGCGGCTCTGGCCGGTACCGACCAACTACGACCCACAGTCACGCACTTACACCGGGATCTGGGACGGCACTTTTAAGCAGGCCTGGACCAATAACCCTGTGTGGGCCACGTACGGCATCTGCGTGGAAGACCGCTTCGGCCTGGGCAAGCGCATCAAGAGCTGGATGGTCGACAAGTGGGAGATGTACCGCATCGCCCAGTACTGCGACCAGCTCGTGTCGGACGGTGTCGGCGGCCTNNCGCTACCTCTGCGATCTGAACCTGCAAGGCAAGGCCGAGGCCTGGACCCTGTTGCGTGACCTGTCCGCGATCTACCGCGGGATGGTGTATTGGGCTCAGGGTGCATTGTTCATGCAGGCGGACATGCCGCGAGCCCAGGACATCGATTACGTCTTCACCCGGTCGAACGTCATCGACGGCGATTTCGTCTACGGCGGCGCCGAGCGCAGCACCCACTACAGCCGCGCCCTGGTCAGCTACGACAACCCGGCCAACAACTACGACACCGATGTCATACCGGTCACCGACCTGGCCCTGCAGCGGCGGTACCGGGACCGACCTATCGAGCTGTCGGCGATCGGTTGCACTCGCGCGAGCGAGGCCCAGCGCCGCGGTAAGTGGGCGCTGCTGAGCAACAACCAGGACCGCACCGTCACGTTCAAGACCGGGATGGAGGGCGCCAACGTGCTGCCTGGCTACGTCATCCCGGTGGCTGACGAGCTGGTCTCGGGCCGCCCGAATGGTGGGCGCATCTCGGCTGTTGCGGGACGGATGATCAAGCTGGACCGCGATACCCCGGTCAAGGCGGGCGACCGGCTGATCGTCAACCTCCCCAATGGCACGGCCCAGGCGCGCACCGTTCAGTCAGTGGAGGGGCGGGCGGTGACGGTCACCACGGACTACGCGCTGCAACCCGAGCCACAGTTGCAATGGGCAATCGACTACGAGGACCTGGCCGTCCAGCTGTTCCGGGTACTGAAGCGAACCCGCACCACCGATGGCGAATACGAGTTCACTGCGCTGGAGTTCAACCCCAGCAAGTTCGCGGCGATCGACACCGGCGCCAAGCTGGAGGAGCGCCCGATCAGCGTGATCCCGGTGACCACGGTACAGCCGCCAGCGAGCGTGAGCCTGTCGTCTGCCTATGCCGTTGACCAGGGCATTGCCGTCAGTACCATGACCATTGCCTGGCCAGCGGTCGACGGCGCTGTTGCCTACGATGTGGAGTGGCGCAAGGACAGCGGCAACTGGATCCGGCTGCAGCGCACCGGAACCACCTCCGTCGATGTGGTGGGGATCTACGCCGGCGCGTACCTGGCCCGCGTGCGTGCGGTAAGCGCGTTCGACATCACGTCGATCTGGCGCAGCTCAATGCTGACGCAACTGAAGGGCAAGGAAGGCCAGCCGCCTGCGGTGTCGTTCCTGAATACCACTGCGCTGGTCTTCGGTACTCGACTGACCTGGGGCTTCCCGGCTGGCGCCGAGGACACCCAGCGCACGGAGATCTGGCAGAGCAAGACCACCAGCCGAGACGACGCGCTCAAGCTGGGTGACTTCGCATACCCCCAGGCGGAGCACGAGATCCACGGCCTCGCCGCCGGTGTCAGTTTCTTCTACTGGGCGCGCCTGGTGGATCGCTCCGGCAACATCGGTCCCTGGTACCCGACCGGCGTCGGCGTCAACGGCCAGTCCAGCAGTAACCAGGCTGAATATGAGGAGTACTTCAAAGACCAGATTGGCGAAAGCGCTTTGTACCAGTCGCTGCGTGAAGAGATCGAGAAGATTTCGGGCGACGGGGCCGAGTCGGTCAACAGCCGCATCGAGGATGCAAAGCAGGAACTGTACGAGCGGATCGACGAACTGACGGATGCGCTCGGGTACGACGAGACCAAGGCTTACGCCCTGGGCGACGTGGTGCGCGTGGGGCAGCGTCTGTTCCAGGCACGCGACGCAGTTCCGGTCGGCGCCGCTCCGCCGGACCCAGCCTACTGGGCGGACATCGGCACAATCGTGCAGACCGTCGATGCGCTGGCCATGCGGGTCGAACAGCATGAGGCCGCCATCATCGAGCTGGACGGCATTGTTACCGCCTCGGCCAGCCAGCTGCAGGCCCTGCAGGCTTCCTGGCGGGATGATGACGGGGAGGGCGAACTGGCCGATGCGCTGAAGAGCTGGGACTCCACTGCTCGCTTCGCCGATGAGGTCCGGGTCCGCGCAAGCCAGCACGAAGCGGCTGTGACCCGGTTGACGTCTCTGGATGCCCAGGTCGCGGATAACAAGTCGGGCATCACCACGCTCGAACAGGTGGTCGCCAACGACCGTTCCGCTACCGCTACCCGGCTGGATCAGCTCAAGACCGAAGTGGATGGCAACACCGCTTACATCCAGAACGTCAGTGAGGTGCTGACTGATACGGAGCAGGCCTTGGCTTCGCTCTCGGCGTCGGTCGACGCGGTTTACTCGGCTGCGCGAGACGACAGCGGTGAGGGCGAACTGAGCTCGGCGCTGGACGCCTGGCAGACAAAGGCAAGATTCGTGAGCGAGGTGCGCACGCTGGCCGACGCAGATTCCGCACTGGCTCGAAAATCCGAGACGCTTGAGGCCTCGATCAACCGGGTCGGGCAGGCAGCTGATCAATCCGTCGCTCAGGTCTCGGCTTCGGTGCAGCAAGTCAGCCAGGCTGTAGTCGGCCTGGACGGGAAGGTCAGCGCGCAGGTGACCATCAAAGCGCAGACCGATGTTGGTGGCCGCAAGGTGATGGCGGGGCTCGCCCTGGGCAGCGACGGCGAAACCTCGCAGGTCCTTGCGTTCGCCCAGCGCTTTGCGATCGTCGATGAAAGCAGCGGGCAGATGGTACTGCCGTTCGTTGTCCAGGGCGGCCAGGTGTTCATGAACACCGCCATCATCAGCACGGCTTACATCCAGCAGATCGTTGCCGGCATGACGATTGTGTCGGCTGCGAAGAACGCCCAGGGGCTGCCGCTTCTGGAGCTCAACTTCGCCGCCGGAACTTTCGTCCTGCGCGGCCAGGATGCGAACGGCTCCACGCTGCTGAACAACGGCGGCCTCTACGTCTACGACGCGAACGGCGTCGAGCGGACTGCGGTAGGGAGGATGACCTGATGGCCGTCCAGTATGGGCTTCGAACCCGTGATGCCTCCGGAGTGGTCACCCTCGACACCTCGGTCACGCCGATCCGCTCGCTCAAGATGCTGACGGTCACCGGCAATGGGGCCTTTGATCAGTTCATTTCGATCCCTGAAATCACGGCCGGATCGTTCGTTGTCGTCGATACGCTGACGGACCGCGGCGAGAACACCTACTCGCCGGCCGCCTGGTATGCCCAGGGAAGCCTGCAGTTGCGTCAACCCGGTGTCGAGGCCCTGCAGGTGATGATCATGTCGCGGGGCGAGGAGTCTGGCGCCGGCGCCGGAACGTATGGCATCAGGACCCGGAACAACAACGTCCTCACGCAGATTGACTCCATCAATCGCGCCCTGACCATCCGCTACAGCGGCACGTTCCAGTTCGGTCAGCAGTCAAATCCGGGAGGACAGGCCACGGTAATCCAATGGGCTGACGTGAACTTTCCGGCGGCGATCACGACCTACGAGCGGCCACTGATCTTCCTGAATGCCGCCGACTACATGATGGTGGGCAACTTTTCGGTAAAGGGTGCTCCGGGCAACTGGACCGGTTTCCGCCTGAAGGCCTGGATGAACCCGGCCCACGGCGCTGCCTGGCTTCAGTTCATGACGATCAAGTGGTTCTGCTCGAGCTATGTAACTGGGGCGGTGGATCCCGGCGCATACGGCGCGCGGGTGCGTGACGCGAACGGCGTGCTGCTGTTCGCAACGCCAATGAACATCACCAACATGAACGGCCAGCCGGCCAGTAACTCGTTCGTTCAAGCAGGACCCAATCTTGTAAGCGGCAACTGGTTCGCGCCGAGCCAGCAAATGGCCTGGACCGCCAGCTACGACGACTACGTGCTGGCGAATGCGCTGTTCTCGTGCACGAACATCGGCGCGACAACCCAGCCGATCCGCGCGAACTTCGGCGGCTTCTGGCCAGGCAACCGCAGCATCCTCCAGATGTACGTCGACAACGGCTCGGGCATCAACCCCCTGACAGCAAACGGCCGCACGCTCTTCGCCGCGCGCCCCATGCGACCTCTGTAATCCACTTCAAAAGGAATCTCTATGCCTTGGTATCGGGCAGGAACAGTCACGGCCACAGCCGGACAGGTAACGATCACGGGAGCCGGCACCAGCTTTTCCGCCAATGCCCGCGCCGGAGACGCATTCCAGGGGCCAGACGGTCGCTGGTATGAAGTGACGAACATTGCAAGCGCGACGGTCATGTCGATTCTCCCTGCGTACCAGGGGGCCACGATCGCGGCTGGCAGCTATGGGCTCGCACCCATGCAGGGTTACGTCAAAGAGTCCGCAGACCGGCTCCGTGCAGTGGTTGATCAGTGGGGAGCTGTGCTCGCGAGCCTGGGCGCCGTCGCGCATCAGAACGTCGTACCGGTCAGCATGGGCGGCACCGGCTCCACCAACCAGGCGGACGCACGGTCAACGTTGGGCCTGAAGTCGGCTGCGATTGCAGATGTGGTGGGTGCTTCGTCTGCCGGTGCCATCATCGAGGCGGGCGCGAACGCGAATGGTCGATACACCAAGTTCGCGGATGGAACGCTGATCTGTATCTCGACGACATCTGACCTGCCTTTTTCCGTTCCTGCAGGTACCACCAACACCTCTGGCGTCTACCCGTTCCCTGCAGCCTTTATCGAAGCGCCAGCCAAGTCCTACTGTGGCTACGTCACGAACGCCGGCGGTGGCGCGATCTTGCTTGCGATTCACGAAGGCAACGCCGGAGTGTCCGGTTGGCGATTCATCATCAACAACCCAACAAACACGGCGGCAACCCGCATCGCCAACTACGCAGCCATTGCCATCGGGAGGTGGAAGTAATGCGCATCAAGCTCTCTCCGGCTCGGTCTGATTCCGGGCTGACAGTTGCCAAGTCGGGTGACGCCTTGGTCATCAACGGCATGACCCTCGATTTTTCGCGCCTGGAAGATGGTGCAACGCTGCCGGTCGATGCGATCAGCACGTCGGCCATCGCGGGTGATGTCGAGCGGGTCGATGGCCAGGTTGTGGTCACCCTGCAACTGCCGCACGCCGCTGACGCGCCGGAATATGTCCGCTTTCCCGGCGACCTTTACCCGGCAGACGGGCCTGTTCAGTTGCCGGGCTTGGAGTTGGGCGGCGCCCAGGCTTCAACGCCTGGGGTGATCGACTGGTCGCAGGTTATCACCGCCGAGATGAAGGTCGCGGCCGCGGCGGAGCAGCACCTGGCCAGGGTGTTGGCTGACACGGCCGAGCGCCGCGCAGCAGCGGATGCCGCGATCGCTCCGTTGCAGGATGCAGTCGATCTCGACGACGCCACTGAGGCCGAGGCCGAACTGCTCAAGGACTGGAAGCGGTACCGGGTTGCGCTCAACCGGTTGCCCGAGCAGGTCGGCTACCCCACTGAAATCGACTGGCCCGCGCCGCCGGCCTGATCGCAACCCACGCACCGACCGCCACCTGGCGGTATTTTTTTGCCCGGAGAAACCCCAATGCCGATTACCGAGCAGCAGCTGCTGCAGATCCTGCCCAAGGCCCGTCCCGTTGCGGGCCTTTTTGTTCCTGCCCTGAACCGCGCGATGCTGCGCTGGAAGATCGACAGCCGCCTGCGCCAGGCCGCATTCATTGCCCAGGTCGGGCATGAGTCCGGCCAACTGCGCAGCCTGGTGGAAAACCTCAACTACCGCGCTGAGCGGATCCGCGAGATCGGCCTGGCCTCGTCACCCGCCAGCCGCTGGCGGTCTCTTGTGTCACGCGCTGCGGAGCTGG
>DQAA01000663.1 GCA_003523465.1 Pseudomonas sp. | reverse complement strand
AAATGGGGCGTCAAGCACTTATTGCAACAAATCTGTCATTGCGGTCAAAAACCCCTGAAACGCAAAGCGGGGAGACCCGAAGGGCCTCCCCGCTTCTTCTATATAGAAGAGAACCGCGCTTACAGACTCGGGAACGCGAACTGCGAAGCCTCGTGACTGGCCCGCTGCGGCCAGCGCTGAGTAATTGCCTTGCGCCGGGTGTAGAAGCGCACACCATCCGGACCATAGGCATGCAGGTCACCGAACAGCGAACGCTTCCACCCGCCGAAGCTGTGATACGCCACCGGCACTGGCAGCGGAACGTTCACCCCCACCATGCCCACTTCAATCTCGTCGCAGAACAGACGCGCCGCCTCACCATCACGAGTAAAGATGCAGGTACCGTTGCCATACTCGTGATCGTTGATCAGTTGCATCGCCTCTTCCAGGCTGTTCACGCGAACCACGCACAGCACCGGCCCGAAGATCTCTTCCTTATAGATGCGCATTTCCGGGGTAACGCGATCGAACAGCGTACCGCCAACGAAGTAACCATCTTCATGACCGGCCACGCGGAAGCCACGGCCATCCACCACCAGCTCGGCACCTGCGGCCAGACCGTCGTCGATATACCCCACCACCTTGTCACGCGCCGCAGCAGTCACCAGCGGCCCCATGTCCAGGCCACAGGAAGTACCGGCACCGATCTTCAGCCCCTGGATTTGCGGAACCAGCTTGGCCACCAGTGCATCGGCAACCTGGTCACCCACGCACACTGCCACCGAGATCGCCATGCAACGCTCACCGCACGAACCGTACGCCGCCCCCATCAGTGCGCTGACCGCGTTGTCCAGGTCCGCATCCGGCATCAACACCGCATGGTTCTTCGCCCCGCCCAATGCCTGGACGCGCTTGCCCCGCTTGGTGCCCTCGGAATAGATGTATTCGGCGATCGGCGTCGAACCCACGAAACTCAGCGCCTTCACTTCCGGCGCCTCGATCAGCGCATCCACCGCTTCCTTGTCGCCATGCACCACGTTCAGCACGCCTTTCGGCAGACCGGCTTCCTGCAGCAGTTGCGCGATCAACAGGGTCGAACTCGGGTCACGCTCGGAAGGCTTGAGGATAAAGCAGTTACCGCAAGCGATCGCCAGCGGATACATCCACAGCGGCACCATAGCCGGGAAGTTGAAAGGGGTGATACCGGCAACCACGCCCAGCGGCTGGAAGTCCGACCAGGCATCGATGTTCGGCCCGACGTTGCGGCTGTACTCACCCTTCAGCACTTCCGGTGCAGCGCAAGCGAACTCGACGTTCTCGATCCCGCGCTTCAGTTCGCCGGCGGCATCTTCCAGCGTCTTGCCGTGCTCTTCGCTGATCAATTGGGAGATACGCGCCTCGTTCTGCTCCAGCAGTTGCTTGAAGCGGAACATCACCTGGGCGCGCTTGGCTGGCGGGGTGTTGCGCCAGGCCGGGAATGCGGCCTTGGCCGCATCAATGGCCTGCTGCACGGTGGCACGGCTGGCCAGCGCGACCTTGTGAATCGCCTGGCCGGTAGAAGGGTTGAAAACGTCGGCCGTGCGCTCGTTCGGGGAAACCAGCTCGCCATTGATCAAATGTGCAACGGTGCTCATGCAGTCCACTCCAGTATTCAGGTTCGGGCAGGCCATACGGCCCGCCGCGCAAAAAAGATTCGATCAGTCGATGGCGTTCAGCGCTTCGCCGACCGCGTCGAACAGACGGTCCAGCTCCTGCGCCTTGGTATTGAAGGTCGGGCCGAACTGCAGGGTGTCGCCGCCGTAGCGGACATAGAACCCGGCTTGCCACAACTTCATCGCGGCCTCGTAAGGACGCACGATCGCATCACCATCACGCGCGCCAATCTGGATCGCGCCGGCCAGGCCGTAGTTGCGAATATCGATAACGTTCTTGGTGCCCTTGATGCCATGCAGCGCGTTCTCGAAGTGCGGCGCCAGCTCGGCGGCCGACTGCACCAGGTTTTCCTTCTGCAGCAGATCGAGTGCGGCGATGCCGGCCGCGCAAGCCACCGGGTGCGCCGAGTAGGTGTAGCCGTGAGGGAATTCCACCGCGTACTCAGGCGTCGGCTGGTTCATGAAGGTCTGGTAGATCTCGCTGCTGGCGATCACCGCGCCCATCGGGATGGCGCCGTTGGTGACCTGCTTGGCGATGCACATCAGGTCCGGGGTCACACCGAAGGCATCGGCCCCGAACATGGCACCCATGCGACCGAAGCCGGTGATGACTTCGTCGAAGATCAGCAGGATGTTGTGCTGGTCGCAGATTTCCCGCAGACGTTTCAGATAACCCTTGGGCGGCGGCAGCACGCCAGCGGAACCGGCCAGCGGCTCGACGATCAGCGCAGCGATATTCGACGCATCGTGCAGTTCGATCAGCTTGAGCATTTCATCGGCCAGGGCGATGCCACCCTCTTCCGGCATGCCCTTGGTGAACGCGTTGCCCGGCAAGACGGTGTGGGGGATATGGTCCACATCCAGCAACTGGCCGAACATCTTGCGGTTGCCGTTCACCCCACCCAGGCTGGTACCGGCGATGTTGACGCCGTGGTAGCCACGGGCACGGCCGATCAACTTGGTCTTGGTGGCCTGGCCTTTCAGGCGCCAGTAGGCACGAACCATCTTCACCGCGGTGTCGCAGCACTCGGAACCGGAGTTGGTATAGAAGACGTGATTCAGGTTGCCCGGAGTCAGTTCAGTGATCTTCTCCGCCAGCTGAAACGACAACGGATGACCGAACTGGAACGCTGGCGAATAGTCCAGCACGCCCAACTGGCGGGCGACGGCTTCCTGGATTTCCTTGCGGGTGTGACCAGCGCCGCAGGTCCACAGACCGGACAACGCATCGAAGATCCTGCGGCCCTTGTCGTCGACCAGATAGTTGCCTTCAGCGGCCACGATCAGGCGCGGATCGCGCTGGAAATTGCGGTTGGCAGTGTAGGGCATCCAGTGCGCATCCAGCTTCAGCTGGCTGGCCAGACCGGCAGGCGCGTTTTCAGGCAGGTTCATCGACAAGACCTCGCAAGGCAGGTTGAACAGCATTCGGTGTGTTGCCGATAACTTGTCACGGCTATAAAGTCTGGAAAACACGACTTTTAAGATCCTTGGTTAACCGGACACTAAACAATGAGCCGCCGCCCCGAACCCCTTTCCCAGGTCAGTGATTTCGATATTCGCCTGCTGAAGATTTTCCGTAGCGTGGTCGAATGCGGTGGCTTCTCCGCTGCGGAAAACGTGCTGGGTATCGGTCGCTCGGCGATCAGCCAGCAGATGGGCGATCTGGAGCAGCGCCTTGGCCTGCGCCTGTGCCAGCGCGGTCGCGCCGGATTCTCGCTGACCGAGGAAGGCCGCGAGGTCTACCAGTCGGCGCTGCAACTGCTCAGTGCCCTGGAAAGTTTCCGCACCGAGGTCAACGGCCTGCACCAGCACCTGCGCGGCGAGTTGAACATCGGCCTGACCGACAACCTGGTGACCATGCCGCACATGCGCATCACCCACGCCCTGGCCCAGCTCAAGGACCGTGGCCCGGACGTCAGAATCCGTATCCGCATGATTCCCCCCAGCCAGGTGGAACAGGGCGTGCTCGATGGCAGCCTGCATGTCGGCGTGGTTCCCCAGGCCAGCCCCCTGTCCGGCCTCGAATACCAGCCGCTGTACAGCGAACGTTCGCTGCTCTACTGCGCGGTCGGCCATCCACTGTTCTACGTCGATGACAAGCAGCTCGACGACCAGCGCCTCAACGCCCAGGACGCCATCGCCCCGACCTACCGCCTGCCTGCGGAAATCCAGGCCCTGCACCAGGCGCTCAACTGCACCGCCAGCGCCTCCGACCGTGAAGGCATTGCCTTTCTGATCCTGACCGGTCGCTACATCGGCTATTTGCCGGATCACTACGCCACCTTCTGGGTCCAGCAGGGCCGCCTGCGCGCACTCAAACCCGGCGAGCGCTTCTATGACCTGTCCCTGGCCTGGGTCACGCGCAAGGGTCGACGCCCCCATCTGGTCCTGGAAAGCTTCCTCGAGAGCCTGGCTGCGACACGTTAGGACGCAATTGCGATATTCTCGCGTTTCGCGCTTGCCCACCCGCCATGCCTGGGGTATCAACGCATGTGCCTTAATTTCCCAGCTTGCCGGAATTGCCCATGACCCTTGAAGTGCCCGCCCACCGCACCCTCGCCGCCAAGCCCGCCGGACGTATCCGCCAGAAGAACGAGCAGGCCATCATCCAGGCCGCAGAAGACGAGTTCGCCCGTCACGGCTTCAAGGGCACCAGCATGAACACCATCGCCCAGAACGCCGGGCTGCCCAAGGCCAACCTGCACTACTACTTCACCAACAAGCTGGGGCTCTACATCGCGGTCCTGAGCAACATCATCGAGCTGTGGGACAGCACCTTCAACGCCCTCAACGTCGAGGACGACCCGGCCGAAGCCCTCGCCCACTACATCCGCGCGAAGATGGAGTTCTCTCGTCGCAACCCCCAGGCCTCGCGGATCTTCGCCATGGAGATCATCAGTGGCGGCACGTGCCTGACCGACTACTTCAGCCAGGACTACCGCGAGTGGTTCAAGGGTCGCGCCGGCGTGTTCCAGGCCTGGATCGACGCCGGCAAGATGGACAAGGTCGAACCCGTGCACCTGATCTTCCTGCTGTGGAGCAGCACCCAACACTACGCCGACTTCGCCACGCAGATCTGCCAGGTCACCGGCCGCACACGCCTGACCAAGCAAGACATGGAAGAGGCCGGCAACAACCTTATCCACATCATCCTCAAAGGCTGTGGCCTGACCCCGCCGAACTGAACACCCGCTCATGCCTTCTACCCTGCTGGACACCTGCGAATACCGCGAAGAGATTCGCAAAAGCCGTTTCATCACCCTCGCCGCGCCGATCAGCACGCCGGCCGATGCCCAGGCCTTTCTCGAACAGCACAGCGATCTGGCTGCCACCCACAACTGCTGGGCCTGGAAGATCGGCGCCCAGTACCGCAGCAGCGACGACGGCGAACCCGGCGGTACGGCCGGGCGACCGATCCTCGCCGCCATCGAAGCGCAAGACTGCGATCAAGTGGTCGTGCTGGTCATCCGCTGGTACGGCGGCATCCAGCTGGGCACCGGTGGCCTGGCCCGGGCCTACGGCGGCGGCGCCAACAAATGCCTGCAACAGGCGGCCAAACGCCTGTTGATAAGTCGTACCGAACTGAAATGCTCGTGTTCGTTCAGCGAACTGGCCCTGCTCAAGCTGCGGGTCGCCGAGGCAGACGGCGTGATCCTCAACGAAGCGTTCACCGCCAACGGCGTCGATGTACAACTGGCCCTCGGCGCGGAGCGAATCGACGCGGTCCAGCGCCAGCTGGCCGACCTCAGCCGCGGTCGGATCCTCCTCGAAAGCTGCTGAACAATTGCCCACATCCACTGTGGGCCCGGCTGTGGATAACCTCTGGGCAGGACGCTGCAAGCCTTCTGCGACAAGGCCTGCAGCGGAACGATCATATTTTGATCAAAATTTGATGACAGCCCTCCAATCGCCGAAAAATCAGCCGCTTAACGGCGTTTATCGCCATTGGAAGACTGTGGATACGGGCTTATACCCGGCTAGGCGGCTTGCTCACAGATACTGTGGAGCAAGTTGTGGATAAACCGTGCACGCCCGCGCCAATCGCCTGCCGGGCCGTCACGAAACCGGATTGGTCGTTTTTTGATCAGCCTGTTGCATCGGCCATAGCTGCAGGATTGCCCAAAGCACCTCCATCACCAGAGTCCCCCAAAGCAACTGCGTCGCCCCCTGCATCAGCGCATAACCCTGCCAGGTCGCGAACAGCAGGCGCCCGACAGCGTCGTAACGCCCGAATTGCAATTGCGGATCGCGGATACGCAGCACCGACCAGACGCAGACGATCGACCCCATCAGGTTGGCCATCAAGCCATGCAACGGCGCGAACTCCGGCAGGTCGCCAGCCAGCCCCCACTGCGCGCTCAACTGACGCAACATCCCGTGCAACAACATCAGGCTCCACGGCGTGACGAATGCCGCCGCTACCAGCAGGTCGTACCACCCGCTTGCCCTGACCAAACCCCGATAACCGCTCTGGCTCCACATGTACCGCTCCTTGCTGGAAAGTGAGGGCGGCAGGCTAAAGCCTGGAGTATGCTCCAAGGTCAACCCCTTCCCCAGGAATTGCCCGTGCGTATCGGAGAACTGGCGCAGACCTGCAGCGTCAGCCGCGACACCCTGCGTTTTTATGAAGAGCGCGGTCTGATCCGCTCCAGCCGCAGCGCCAACGGCTATCGTGATTACCCGACAGAGGCCGTGCAGTTGGTGCTGTTGATCAAAACTGCGCAAAAACTCGGCTTCAGCCTTGGCGAGATCAGCCAGAACGTCGCCGAGCTATGGCAGGCACAAGATCCCGAGGCGCTGGTTACCCGCTTTATCCAGGACAAGCTGGTCCTGGTCGAGACCCGCATCGACGCCCTCGTCGAATTGCGCCAGGCGCTGAAGCAACGTCTGCAAGATCGCTGTCCCCTCACATTGAAAGGAGTTCCCGCATGACTACGAAAACCGCCCTGATCATCGGCGCCTCCCGGGGCCTGGGCCTCGGCCTGGTCGAACGTCTGAGCGAAGACGGCTGGAACGTGGTCGCCACCGTGCGCGACACCGCCAGGGCCGAAGCGCTCAAGGCACTGCCTGGCGTACGGGTGGAAACCCTGGAGATGAACAGCGGCGCACAACTGGACGCCCTGCAAAAGAACCTCGAAGGCCAGACCTTCGACCTGCTGTTCGTCAACGCCGGGGTCAAGGGCCCGGACAACCAGGACGCCGAAGCCGCGCAACTGGCCGATGTCGGTGACCTGTTCATGACCAACAGCGTGGCGCCGATCCGCGTCGCCCAGCGCTTCACCGGGCAACTGCGCGAAGGCACCGGCGTGATCGCCTTCATGAGTTCGGTACTGGGCAGCGTGGCCATTCCCGACGCCCCGGACCTGGCGCTGTACAAGGCCAGCAAGGCGGCACTGAACTCCATGATCAACAGCTTCGTGGTACGCCTCGGCGACACCCGCCTGAGCGTGCTGGCCATGCACCCGGGCTGGGTCAAGACCGACATGGGCGGCGATGGCGCCGATATCGACGTGGCCACCAGCACCCGCGGTATGGTCGAGCAGGTCAAGGCTCACAGCGGCAAACCGGGCGTGCATTACATCAACTACAAGGGCGAATCCCTGATCTGGTGATTTTTCGCGCGGTGGGTGTAGACTCGCGCCTCGCCCACCGCGGCGGACCTGGATCAGCAGACAGGAAAACACTGAGCTGGCGAACCTGAACCCACTTTCAGAGGAGCCGGCAACATGCCTGCAAACCGCATCTGGCTGAAAAATCCCCTCGCCATTTTCACCGCCAACGAACTCGACGCCCGCGGCGGCCTGGTCATCGAAAACGGCGCCATTCGTGAAGTCCTCTCCCTCGGCCAGGTGCCCTTCCTGCCCTGCCAGCAGACCTTCGATGCCCGCGAGCATGTGGTCCTGCCCGGCCTGATCAACACCCACCACCACTTCTACCAGACGCTCACCCGGGCCTGGGCGCCGGTAGTCAACCAGCCCCTGTTCCCCTGGCTCAAGACCCTGTATCCGGTATGGGCCCGGCTGACCCCGACCAGGCTGGAGCTGGCGACCCAGGTAGCCCTGACCGAACTGCTGCTGTCCGGTTGCACCACCGCCGCCGATCACCATTACCTGTTTACCGACGGCCTGGAAAACGCCATCGACATCCAGGTCGAGGCTGTCCGCAAGCTGGGTATGCGGGCCATGCTCACCCGTGGCTCCATGAGCCTGGGCGAGGCCGATGGCGGCCTGCCACCGCAGCAGACCGTGCAACAAGGCGAGGTGATCCTCGCCGACAGCCAGCGACTTATCCACAGCTACCACCAACGCGGGGCCGGCGCGCAGATCCAGATCGCCCTCGCACCCTGCTCACCGTTCTCGGTAACCCCGGAAATCATGCGGGCCAGCGCCGAGCTTGCCGACGAACTGGACGTGCGCCTGCACACCCACCTCGCCGAAACCCTCGATGAAGAGGCGTTCTGCCTGCAACGCTTCGGCCTGCGCACCGTGGACTATCTGGACAGCGTCGGCTGGCTCGGCCCGCGCACCTGGCTGGCCCACGGTATCCATTTCAACACTGAAGAGATCGCCCGCCTCGGTGCCGCCGGCACCGGGATCTGCCACTGCCCAAGTTCGAACATGCGCCTGGCCTCGGGCATCTGCCCCACCGTGGACCTGACCGATGCCGGCGCCCCCGTCGGCATCGGCGTGGATGGCTCGGCGTCCAACGACGCATCCAACATGATTCTCGAAACCCGCCAGGCCCTGTACCTGCAACGCCTGCGCTATGGCGCCGAAGCCATCACCCCGGAGCGCGTACTGAGCTGGGCCACCCGCGGTTCGGCCAAACTCCTGGGGCGCACCGACATCGGCGAACTGGCTGTGGGCAAGCAGGCCGACCTGGCCCTGTTCAAGCTCGATGAACTGCGTTTCTCCGGCAGCCACGACCCGCTCTCGGCCCTGCTCCTGTGCGGTGCCGACCGGGCCGACCGGGTGATGATCGGTGGACAGTGGCGAGTGATCGACGGCCAGGTCGAGGGCCTGGATCTCCAGGAACTGATCGCCAGGCATCGCAAGGCCGCCGCGCAACTCATCGCCGGGTGACCCCTCCCTGACGGGGTGTACGGCGCATTCATCTCTCAACCTGCCGGTCAGGTTTCACCGCACCGGTCCGACAGCTTCTGTAGAATGCGCCGATTGCACCTGATGAGATTTCACACATGTACGACTGGCTTAACGCGCTGCCCAAGGCAGAACTGCACCTTCACCTGGAAGGATCGCTGGAGCCCGAGCTGCTGTTCGCCCTGGCCGAACGCAACAAGATCGCGCTGCCGTGGAACGATGTCGAAGCCCTGCGCGCGGCCTATGCCTTCAACAACCTGCAAGAATTCCTCGACCTGTACTACCAGGGCGCCGATGTACTGCGCACCGAGCAGGACTTCTACGACCTGACCTGGGCCTACCTGCAACGTTGCAAGGCGCAGAACGTCATCCATACCGAACCGTTCTTCGACCCGCAGACCCACACCGATCGCGGCATTCCCTTCGAAGTGGTGCTCGACGGCATCACCCGTGCGCTCAAGGACGGTCGTGAACAACTGGGTATCGGCAGCGGCCTGATCCTCAGCTTCCTGCGCCACCTCAGCGAAGAAGAAGCGCACAAGACTCTCGACCAGGCCCTGCCCTTCCGCGACGCCTTCGTCGCCGTCGGCCTCGACAGCTCGGAAATGGGTCACCCGCCGAGCAAGTTCCAGCGCGTCTTCGACCGTGCCCGCAGCGAAGGCTTCCTGACCGTCGCCCATGCCGGCGAGGAAGGTCCGCCCGAGTACATCTGGGAGGCCCTCGACCTCCTCAAGATCCAGCGTATCGACCACGGCGTCCGCGCCATCGAGGACGAGCGCCTGATGCAGCGCATCATCGACGAGCAGATCCCGCTGACCGTATGCCCGCTGTCCAACACCAAGCTCTGCGTGTTCGACCATATGAGCCAGCACAACATCCTCGACATGCTCGAGCGAGGCGTTAAGGTCACGGTGAACTCGGACGACCCTGCCTACTTTGGCGGCTATGTCACCGAGAACTTCCATGCCCTGCATACCCACCTGGGCATGACCGAGGACCAGGCCCGTCGCCTGGCGCAGAACAGCCTCGACGCCCGCTTGATCAAGGCCTGACCTCAGCCGATCAGGACAGAAGGCGGCATCCGCGCAATCTGCTGGATGCCGCGCAAGCCCACGGCCGTCACCTGGGCGGCGCGGGATTCGTCGGTGACCCGCACCCACCCTGACTGCACGAACAGCTTGAGAACGCTGCTACCCAGTGCGCCACCCAGATGCGCACGACGGTCGTGAACCTCGCTGCAGCAACTGCACAGGCTGCACAAGCGGCCGTCCCGTGGCGCCAGGGCATCGATGAAGATGCCCTGGTGGGCGAACTCCTCCCGCCCCGTCAGGGTGATTTCCAGTTGCTGGTCGGTCTGCTGCAACCACTGCGCGTCCAGCAAGCGCTGCAACAGGTCCGCCGCGACCTCCCCTCCCAGATGATCACGACACAAGCGTGCCTTGCGCATCGCCAGGGGCACCGCTATCACGGTTTTTTCAGGCTGTGGCGGCTCGAATTCGCGGATCGGCACGCTGGCCAGGGCCTCCACCGCCGTGCCGATTTCCGGCGCAGCCAGGCGGAAGTAACGCTTGCGCCCCCGGGCCTCACGCTTGAGCAGGCCACCGGCCGACAACCGGGCCAGATGTGCGCAGGCCGATGACGGCGTCAGGCCGGCCAGCATGGCCAGCTCCTCC
>DQAA01000576.1:5529-5755 GCA_003523465.1 Pseudomonas sp. | reverse complement strand
GCCTCCAGCGCGGTGCGGGCACTGGGCACGAATGCCTCGCCTGCCGCCGTCAGCCGAACCCAGCGCGAACTCCGCTCGAACAGCTGGGCTCCAAGTTGTTCTTCCAGCCGGGCGATCTGATGGCTCAGGGCCGACTGCACCACATGGCAACGTTCGGCGGCGCGGGTGAAGCTGCCGGTTTCGGCGACAGCCAGGGCGTACTCGATCTGCTTGAGGTTCATTTATC
>DQAA01000576.1:0-5510 GCA_003523465.1 Pseudomonas sp. | reverse complement strand
TCCCATACTGCACGCCTTTCCTCTAGAACGGAGACGGTCATGACCGCCACGCCTCCCCTGAGCCGCGCCCTGATCCTGCTGATGGCCACCGCCACCGGCCTGGCGGTGGCCAGCAACTACTATGCGCAGCCGCTGCTGCACAGCATCGCCGAGCACTTCGGCCTGAGCACCGCCAGCGCCGGCGGCATCGTGATCGCCGCACAACTGAGCTATGGCGCCGGCCTGCTCTTGCTGGCACCGCTGGGGGACCTGTTCGAGCAGNNATCGCCACCCTCGGCCTGCTGATCAGCGGGTTCTCCCCCAGCCTGCCCTGGCTGTTGCTCGGTACCACACTGACCGGCCTGTTCTCGGTGGTGGCCCAGGTACTGGTGCCCATGGCCGCCGGCCTCAGCGACCCCGGCGAACGCGGTCGGGTCGTCGGCACCCTGATGAGCGGCTTGCTGCTGGGCATTCTTCTGGCCCGCACCGCTGCGGGCTTCATGGCCACCCTCGGTGACTGGCGCAGCATCTACCTGCTGGCCGCCGCGCTGATGGCCATCAGTGCCATCGCCCTGTACCGCGCCCTGCCCCAGCGTCATCAGCNNNNAGAGCCGGTGCTGCGTCTTCGCTCGTTGCTCGGGGCGATTTCCTTCTGCCTGTTCGCCCTGTTCTGGACGCCTCTGGCGTTCCTGCTGAAGGCCGAGCCCTACGAGTATTCCGACGGGGTCATCGGACTCTTCGGCCTGGCCGGTGCCGCCGGTGCCCTCGCCGCCAACTGGGGCGGACGCCTGGCCGACCAGGGCAAGGGCGCGCAAGGCACCACGGTCGGCCTGGTGGTGCTGCTGTTGTCCTGGGTACCGCTGGCTTTCGCCCCTACATCGCTGGCGGCATTGCTGGCCGGCGTGCTGTTGCTGGACCTGGCGGTGCAACTAGTCCATGTCAGCAACCAGAACGCGGTGATCGCCCTGCGCCCGGAAGCCCGCAATCGCCTGAACGCCGGCTACATCACCTGCTACTTCATCGGCGGCGCCAGCGGCTCGCTGCTCGGCACCCAGTTGTTCCAGGCCTGGGGCTGGAACGGCATCGTCAGCGCCGGGGTGGGCATAGGGGTTTTGGGTCTGCTGATCTGGTGGTTGGCGGGACGGAAGGTGATTCAGGTCAGAGCCGTCTGACAGACGTCCTACCCTCCGTCGCCTGGCGATTGACTTGGGGGTGTTCGGAGGGCTGAGTAAGCGCTGGTCAACAGCCCTCTCAACCTGGATTACCCCTATGACAAGACTCACGGTCCAATCCGGCGATTTCTTGCAAGGTGAAGGCGAGTACCGCAATGGATCGCTCACACTCAAGACCGCCAAAAGCCCCTCACCGGGCGAGAAAATCGCCCTCTCACGCATCAAGGACATGAAAGTCGCCAACCAGGAAACCAGCCGCAGCTTGAGCAGCGCGCTCGGCTGGGGTTTTGCCGGCTGCCTGATGGCCGGCCCGCTCGGCCTGCTCGCCGGGCTCTGGCTGGGTGGCAAGGACGAGGAAATCACCTTCCTTGCCACCTTCAAGGATGGCCGCAAGCTGCTGGCGGTGACCGACGGCAAGACCTGGTCGAAGCTGGACGGCACCTGGCGTCGCCGCACCCAGCCGCAAGGGCCGGCGAAATCCTGAATTTTTGTCCTCCGCGTTCGTTCTTCCTGCAGGCACGATCGCAACACATCGGGGCACCGCAACGCGGTCGCCCCTGCTAAGATTGCGCCCGCGCTCCGGCGCCCCTCTAGCGCAATGCCAGTACCCTTCGCCCGTGCCTTCCTTCCGCCGTACCGGGTTTTCAGCCATCGGTAGCGCCGAACTCTAACGGCGCGCCTGCTGCGAGCCCTCAAGGAGTTTTGCCGCATGTCCCTGCAACGCCCTCGCCTGCCGCTCAACCTGCTCACCCTCGGCCTGGCCCTGAGCACCACCCATGCCCTGGCCGACAGCAGCGTCAACCTGGCCCCGATCACGGTTTCCGACAACCGCAGCGACGACTACCAGCCACGCCAGGCCCAGGTCGCCGGTTTCTCTTCCACGCCGCTGCTGGACACCCCGGCCTCGGTCTCGGTGTTCACCGAGCAACTGCTGCAGGACCGCCAGGTGCGCCTGCTTAGCGAAGTGCTGCAGAGCGATGCCTCGGTGGGCGAGTCCTACGCGCCGATCGGCTACTACGAGAACTTCAATGTGCGCGGCTTCAGCCTGGATGCGGCGCACAGCTACAAGATCAACGGCCAGACCATCACCGGCGAACAGAACGTGGCGCTGGAGAACAAGCAGCAGGTGGAACTGCTCAAGGGCCTGTCCGGGCTGCAGAGCGGCGTGTCCGAGCCCGGCGGGGTGATCAACTACGTGACCAAGCGCCCGGAGGATGTGCGCTCGGTCACCGTCTCCAGCAATGAACAGGGCGAGCGCTATATCGCCACGGACCTGGGCGGCTGGTTCGGCAGCGAGCGCCAGTTCGGCCTGCGCGCCAACCTGGCACACGAGGACATCCGCAGCTATGTGGATCATGCCGATGGCAAGCGCGACTTCGCTTCCCTGGCCTTCGATTGGCAGATGAACCCGGATGCGCTGCTGCAACTGGACGTCGAATACCAGGCCCGGGAGCAATATTCGGTGCCGGGCTATCAGTTGCTGGGTGGGACCAGCCTGCCCCACGGCATCGATCCGAAAGATCGCCTGGCCTGGCAGGACTGGGCGACGCCGGTCCGCAGCGACTCGCTGAATCTCGGCGGGCGTTTCGAGTATCGCTTCAATGACACCTGGACCGGGGCGCTGAGTGCCTCGCGCAGCCGGGTCGTGATCGACGACTACAGTTCATTTGCCTGGGGCTGCTACGGCGCGGCCAACTGCCCTGGCCTGGGTAATACCTTCAGCCCCGAAGGCGATTACGACATCTATGACTACCGCAGCCCGGACGATACCCGGCGTACCGACGAAGCACAGGCCACTGTCACCGGGCGCTTCGACGCCCTGGGCGTGAATCACGAACTAACCCTCGGTACCAGCGCACAACGGCGCACCGTCGACCAGCGCCCGACCTTCAATGAATACGTCGGCACCGGCAATATCTACCAGCCGACGCCAGCGGTCGATCCGGCCCCCGGAAGCCCGGGCCATACCGAGCGCCGCCTCGACAGTCGCCAGTACGGCGTGTTCTTCAGCGACCGGATCAGCTTCAACGAGCAATGGCAGACGGTGATCGGTGCCCGCGAGGTGCGGCTGGACGAAGAAGCCTTCGGCGAAGACGGCGCCTCGACCCGCCACACCCGGCAGTACGAACTGCTGCCGAACGCGGCGCTGATCTACAAGCCGCGCCCTGACACCTCGATCTACGCCAGCTACAGCAAGGGCCTGTCGTCCGGCGGCACCTCGCCGTGGTTCGCCCTCAACGGTGGTGACATCCTCGCCCCGACCACCTCGCACCAGATGGAACTGGGCATCAAGCGTGACTGGCAGCGCATGAGCTTCAGCGCGGCGATCTTCCAGCTGCGCCAGGCCTACCAGTACGCCCAGCCTGACGGCGCCGGCAGCTTCACGTATGTGCAGCAGGGCCAGCAGAAGAACATCGGCCTTGAACTTGGCGCCAGCGGCTGGGTGACCTCGGACCTGCAGATCAACGCCAGCATCGCCGCCACCCGCGCCCGGGTCGAAGACAGCGGCACCGATGCCTACGACGACCACCAGGCGCTCAACGTCCCGCGCCTGCGCGCCGCCGTGCAGGCCGACTACAGCATTCCCGGCGTGCCTGGCCTGGCCTTGCTCGGCGGCATGCGCTACAGCGCCAGCAAGTACGCCAACCATGAAGGGACGGTGGAGGTCGGCGGCTACACCGTGTTCGACCTGGGCAGCCGCTACCGCACGAAGATTGCCGGGTATGACACGGTGCTGCGCCTGACTGTGGATAACGTCTTCGACAAGCGCTACTGGAGGGATGCGGGGGATTACCTGGGGGACAACTACCTGTTCCAGGGCGCGCCGCGGACAGCGCGGGTTTCGGCTTCGGTCAGTTTCTAAGGATTTGCAGGGCTCTCTCGGGCCTCATCGCTGGCAAGCCAGCTCTCATCAAACAAATCCCAACCCATTGATTTTCTTCATAAAAAATCAAGCCGCGACCAACTGTAATCCCAGTTTCCGGGCTTTGCGTTGCAAGGCCCGGAGCTGGCGATCCTGGCTTCTGGCCTCGAATTCAGCCAGCCCTTGCTCTACATAGGCCTGCTTCTTGGTGAGCATCGAGTAGATCAAGCGCGCAAGCTGATGTGCCGTTGCCTTGATCGCACAGCTCGTGTCCATACGGGTCAGTCTCGCTCTGTGCGAAGCACCGATAAATCCTTTGTCGTTCCGGGCGTTTGAAGCGGCTTGCTTCAGCGCTTGACCTGCGCGGTTGTGAATCTTCGGCCCTGCGCCGGATAAGGCTTTCCCGCCCGATATTCGTGTGGGCGGAGCAAGGCCGAGCCAGGAGCAAAAGTTCTGTAACGTTGGGAAGCGGGAAAGATCAGCGCCTATTTCACTGGCAATGACCAACGCAGTGTCGATGCCAATGGTCGGGATGGCCGTCAGATCCACGCCCATCACCTTGAACAGTGCTTGATGCAATCCGGTTTGCTGTGTCGCTGTGCGATGCGGGCTACGCAGAGGCTTTTTTGGCTCGGGTGGGGAATCATTCAGTGTCGGCAACCGGCTTATCGCCTTGACAATAGCTTCGTCGCATTCGGCAATCAGCTCTTCCAGAAAGTCGTAAATCGCCAACTCCTGCTTCAATGCATGCAGGTGCTCATCACGCCAGTTGCCGAGCAAACTGCGGGCTATGGTCTCTTGACCTGCCTTGATACGTGGGTCGCTCAAGCTGGCGAGTACGTGCGGATCGCGTTCACCCTCTTTGATAGCACGCAGGATTTTCATGCCGGTGACGCCGGAAATGTCGCTGATGACATTGGCCAGTTGAATATTCATCTCGGCCAAGGCTTTCTGGATCCGGTTCAGGGTTTTCGCCTGGTCACAAATCCTGTGGTTTCGCTGCCTGAACAAGGACCGTACGACACACGTCAGGTCGTCGGGTCGAAAAGCGTTGCGCAGGAGCCCATACGACATCAACCGCAAGATCCATTGGCAATCCATCACGTCAGACTTGCGGCCTGTGATCTGTCGGGTTGCCCGTGCATTGACGAGACGAACATCGAAACCTCGAGCGTCGAGGATCTCGTAGATGGGGATCCAGTAAACCCCTGTCGACTCCATCGCCACGACCTTGATATTCAAGCTCTCCAGCCAGTCGGCAAGCTTATGAAGGTCGTCGGTGAAAGTGGTGAATGTCCGGACAGGGTTGTCATGCCTGTCATCGACTGCAACGAAGTGCTCCCGGCTGCCGATATCAATTCCGGCGCAGTCGGGGTGGACAAGGGTGAGGTGTTGCTTGGAGGGCTTGCGTGCCATGGTCAATCCTCTCAGGATAAGGGGCGCGCGGGGCACACGGTGGCGAAAGGGGTTCACTCTCTCATACGTGGTCACAGCTG
>DQAA01000471.1:4475-18091 GCA_003523465.1 Pseudomonas sp. | reverse complement strand
GCCAATCCTGGTCTGATCGCGCATTTCCACCTTCAGTCCGGATCGTCTTGCGCCGGCTGTTGTTTTGATCGGGGCCCGGTACAATCCGGGCCTTGTCGTTTCACGCTGCTATAGGACCATCATGTCGGCTTCCTTCGTTCATCTTCGCCTGCATACCGAGTTCTCGCTGGTCGACGGACTGGTGCGGATCAAGCCGCTCGCCAAGGCCCTGACCGGGATGAACATGCCGGCAGTGGCGGTGACCGACCAGAGCAACATGTGCTCGCTGGTCAAGTTCTACAAGACGGCCATGGGCGCCGGGATCAAGCCGATCTGCGGTGCCGACCTGTGGCTGGCCGGCGCCGACCCGGAAGACCCGCTGGCACGCATCTGCTTCCTGGCAATGGACGCCCAGGGCTACCGCAATCTCACCGAACTGATTTCCCGCGGCTGGACCGATGGCCAGCGCAATGGCCTGGTGATTATCCAGCGCGAGTGGATCGCCGAAGCTGCCGAGGGCCTGATCGCCCTGTCCGCGGCCAAGGAAGGCGATATCGGCATGGCCTTGATGAACGGCAACGAGGCCGAGGCCGAGGTGCTGTTGCAGGACTGGATGTCGATGTTCCCGGACCGCTTCTACGTTGAAGTGCAGCGGACCAACCGCGCCGGCGACGAAGAATACCTGCACGCCGCCGTGGCCCTGGCCGATCGCCTGGGTGCGCCGCTGGTGGCGACCAACGATGTGCGCTTCATCAAGCAGACCGACTACGATGCCCACGAAACCCGCGTGTGCATCGGCGAAGGCCGGGCGCTGGACGACCCGCGTCGTTCGCGCAACTACAGCGATCAGCAATACCTGAAAAGCCCGGAGGAAATGGCCGAGCTGTTCAGCGATCTGCCCGAGGCCCTGGAAAACACCGTCGAGATCGCCAAGCGCTGCAATATCACGGTGCAACTGGGCAAGTACTTCCTCCCCGACTTCCCCACGCCCAACGGCATGGGCATCGACGATTACCTGCGCCATGTTTCCCACGAGGGCCTGGAAGAACGCCTCAAGGTGCTCTGGCCCAAGGAAACCACGCCCAACTACGAAGAGAAGCGCCAGACCTATCTGGACCGGCTCAAGTTCGAGCTGGACATCATCATCCAGATGGGTTTCCCCGGTTACTTCCTGATCGTTATGGACTTCATCAAGTGGGCCAAGAACAACGACGTTCCGGTCGGTCCGGGGCGTGGGTCGGGTGCGGGTTCGCTGGTGGCCTACGTGCTCAAGATTACCGACCTCGACCCGCTGGCCTATGACCTGCTGTTCGAACGGTTCCTGAACCCGGAACGNNTGCCCGACTTCGACGTCGACTTCTGCATGGACGGCCGCGATCGGGTGATCGAGTACGTGGCCGAGGCCTACGGGCGCAATGCGGTGAGCCAGATCATCACCTTCGGCACCATGGCGGCCAAGGCGGTGGTGCGCGACGTGGCGCGGGTCCAGGGCAAGTCCTACGGCCTGGCGGATCGCCTGTCGAAGATGATTCCGTTCGAAGTGGGCATGACCCTGGAAAAGGCGTTCGAGCAGGAAGAGATGCTCCGCGACTTCCTCAAGACCGACGAGGACGCCAAGGAAATCTGGGACATGGCCCTGAAGCTGGAGGGGGTCACCCGCGGTACCGGCAAGCACGCCGGTGGTGTGGTGATTGCCCCGACCAAGCTCACCGACTTCTCGCCGATTGCTTGTGACGAGGAGGGCGGCGGCCTTATCACCCAGTTCGACAAGGATGATGTCGAGGCGGCGGGGCTGGTGAAGTTCGACTTCCTCGGCCTGCGCACCCTGACCATCATCAAGTGGGCGATGGAGACCATCAACCGCGAGCAGGCCAAGCAGGGCCTGCCGGACCTCAACATCGACTTCATCCCGCTGGATGACCGCAAGACCTACGAGCTGCTGCAGAAGGCGGAAACCACCGCGGTGTTCCAGCTCGAATCCCGGGGCATGAAGGAGCTGATCAAGAAGCTCAAGCCTGACTGCCTGGAGGACCTGATCGCACTGGTGGCGCTGTTCCGTCCCGGCCCGTTGCAGTCGGGCATGGTGGATGACTTCATCAACCGCAAGCACGGTCGCGCCGAACTGGCCTACCCGCACCCGGATTACCAGTACGAGGGACTACAGCCGGTTCTTGCGCCGACCTACGGCATCATCCTGTACCAGGAACAGGTGATGCAGATCGCCCAGGTCATGGCCGGCTACACCCTCGGTGGTGCGGACATGCTGCGCCGGGCAATGGGCAAGAAAAAGCCCGAGGAAATGGCCAAGCAGCGCGGTGGCTTCATCGAGGGTTGCGCCAACAACGGAATCGACGGCGACCTCGCGGGCAACATCTTCGACCTGGTGGAGAAATTCGCCGGTTACGGCTTCAACAAGTCCCACTCCGCCGCCTATGGCCTGGTCTCCTATCAGACTGCCTGGCTGAAGACCCACCATCCGGCAGCGTTCATGGCCGCGGTACTGTCGGCGGATATGCACAACACCGACAAGGTGGTGATCCTCATCGAGGAAGTGCGCAGCATGAAGCTGCGTCTCGATGCCCCGGACGTCAACTTCTCCGACTTCAAGTTCACCGTGAACAACGACGGCCGTATCGTCTACGGCCTCGGCGCGGTCAAGGGCGTGGGCGAGGGGCCGGTCGAGGCGATCATGGAGGCGCGTGCCGAGGGTGGTCCGTTCAAGGACCTGTTCGACTTCTGTCATCGGGTCGACCTCAAGCGCATCAACAAGCGCACCCTCGATGCCCTGGTACGCAGCGGCGCACTTGACCGGCTCGGGCCGTTCTTCCATGACGAGATCAAGGCCTACCAGGCCAATGTCGACCAGAACCGCGCAGTGTTGCTGTCGGCGATGGAAGAGGCGATCAAGTCTGCAGAACAGACCGCCCGTACCCACGACAGCGGCCACGCCGACCTGTTTGGCGGCCTGTTCGTCGAGGAGGATGCCGACGTCTATGCCAATCATCGCAACGCCCGCGAACTGACCCTGAAAGAACGTCTTCGCGGCGAAAAGGACACCTTGGGCCTGTACCTGACCGGCCACCCGATCGACGAATACGAAGGCGAGATTCGCCGTTTCGCCCGCCAGCGCATCATCGACCTTAAGCCTGCCCGCGATACCCAGACCGTGGCCGGGATGATCATTGCCCTGCGGGTGATGAAGAACAAGAAGGGCGACAAGATGGGCTTCGTCACCCTGGACGACCGCTCCGGGCGTATCGAGGCCTCGCTGTTCGCCGATGCGTTCATGGCCGCGCAGTCGCTGTTGCAGACCGATGCAATGGTGGTTATCGAGGGCGAGGTCAGCAACGACGATTTTTCCGGCGGCTTGCGCCTGCGGGTCAAGCGGGTGATGAGCATGGAGGATGCTCGGACCAATCTGGCCGACAGCCTGCGCCTGAAAATCCACGCCGACGCCCTCAAGGGCGACCGCCTGACCTGGCTCGGGGAGCTGCTCAAGCGACATCGCGGCGCCTGCCCGGTGAGCATGGAATACACCGGCAGCGACGCCAAGGCCCAGTTGCAGTTCGGTGAAAACTGGCGGATCGATCCGGCCGATGGCTTGATTCAGGCCCTGCGTGACCAGTTCGGCCGTGAGAACGTCTTTTTGCACTATCGATGAATTTTTAATCTCGACCTGAACGCGCCTCTCCCTTAAGGTAGGGCGCCAAACGGATCAACCGGCCGGCCGCCTGGCCGTCGACCCTAGACGGATGCCTATGAACCCGAATTTTCTGGATTTCGAACAGCCGATTGCTGACCTGCAAGCCAAGATCGAAGAGCTGCGCCTGGTGGGCAATGACAACTCGCTGAACATCGGCGATGAAATCGGCCGGCTGCAGGACAAAAGCAGCGAGCTGACCAAGAGCATCTTCGGCAATCTGACCAGCTGGCAGATCGCTCGCCTGGCGCGTCACCCGCGCCGGCCGTACACCCTGGATTACATCGAGCACCTCTTCACCGAATTCGACGAGCTGCATGGCGACCGCCATTTCGCCGATGACGCCGCTATCGTCGGCGGCATTGCCCGCCTGGAAGGTCGTCCGGTGATGGTCATCGGTCATCAGAAAGGCCGTGAAGTCCGTGAGAAGGTGCGCCGCAACTTCGGCATGCCGCGTCCGGAAGGCTACCGCAAGGCCTGCCGCCTGATGGAAATGGCCGAACGCTTCAAGATGCCGATCCTGACCTTCATCGATACGCCGGGCGCTTATCCAGGCATCGACGCCGAAGAGCGCAACCAGAGCGAAGCGATCGCCTGGAACCTGCGCGTGATGGCGCGCCTGAAGACCCCGATCATCGCCACCGTCATCGGTGAGGGTGGTTCCGGTGGTGCCCTGGCGATTGGTGTCTGCGACCAGCTGAACATGCTGCAGTACTCCACCTACTCGGTGATCTCGCCGGAAGGTTGTGCCTCCATTCTGTGGAAGACCGCCGAAAAGGCTGCCGACGCCGCCGAGGCCATGGGTATCACCGCCGAGCGCCTGAAAGGCCTGGGCATCGTCGACAAGGTCATCTCCGAGCCGTTGGGCGGCGCACACCGTGACCCGGCCGCGATGGCTGCTTCGGTTCGTGCTGAGCTGATCCAGCAGTTGGACATGCTGGGCAAGTTCGACAACGATGCGCTGCTCAAGCGCCGTTACGACCGTTTGATGAGCTACGGTCTCTGACCTGAAGTCAGTCAGTTAGTGAATTGGGGCTGCTTTGCAGCCCTTCGCGCCGAACCGTCGCGAAGGGCCGCAAGGCGGCCCCAATTGCTTTTATCGGATCCTTCCCATGACCGACCTCGCGTCCCGCATGCAGAACAAGCTTGCCAACTGGCAGAACGCGCCGGGCTGGTGCGTGGCACTGTCGGGCGGACTGGATTCCACGGTGCTGCTGCACCTGCTGGCTGCCATGAAGGACCGGCCAGCACTGCGCGCCATCCATGTCCATCACGGCCTGCAACAGGTCGCGGATGCCTGGCCGGAACACTGCCAGCGCCTGTGCGATTCATTAGGCGTCGAACTGCTGGTCCGCCATGTGACGGTGGAGGAGGGGGGCAGTCTCGAACAGGCGGCCCGCAACGCCCGCTACGCCGTCTTCAGTGAAGTCCTTCGGGACGGTGAGATCCTGCTGACCGGACAGCATCGTGAGGATCAGGCAGAAACCCTGTTGCTGCGCCTGCTTCGTGGTGCCGGGCTGCGCGGGTTGATGGCGATGCCCGGACTGCGGCCGCTGGGTGATGCCTGGCTGGTTCGACCCTTGCTCGACAGCGCTCGTGACGAAGTTCTTCGCTATGCCCGTGACCATGGTTTGAGCTGGATCGAAGATCCCTCGAACGACGACACCCGGTTCACTCGCAATTACCTGCGACAGCAGGTGCTTCCGATCCTGGCTTCGCGCTGGCCACAGGTCAGTCGCACATTGGCCCGTACTGCCGATCATCTCGCCGAGGCGGGTGAGTTGCTGGATGAGCTGGCCCGGGAGGATCTGGCGCACGCCATGGGGCCGGGAGATTTTCCCTGGCTCGGTCGCCCATCCTTGCACCTGCCGGGGCTGCTCCGGCTTTCTCCCGCGCGCCAGCGCAATGCCCTGCGTTTATGGCTCGCGCCATTCACCCGCCTGCCGGATGCCGATCATTGGGCCGGCTGGGACGATCTGCGCGATGCCCGTCCCGATGCTTCACCGATCTGGAAACTCACCGATGGCGAGCTGCATCGGGCTGGTGAGCAGATCTACTGGTTGAGTGGCGACTGGATCGAAGCTCCCGGTGGGGGATGCTGGGAAGACCCACCGCTGGCGCTGGAACTGCCAGGCAATGGCTGGGTTTTCCTGCGAGGAAAAAGGCCCCGGGAGGCCCTGCGAATCGCCTATCGCCAGGGCGGCGAAAGCATGAACATTCCCGGTCGCGGCCATCGCGATCTCAAGCGCTTGCTCAATGAGCGCGGGGTTCCGGCCTTCGTTCGCGGTCGTTTGCCACTGCTGTTCGCAGGTGATCGACTGATCGCCGTGGCCAACCTCCCGGACCTCGTTGATGGCTATTTGCAACTGGAGTGGAATGTACCGACGAGTGAGCAAGGTTTGAGGTGATGGGTATCTTCGGGTAGACTACGCTCCCTTCTTGATACAGCTTCTGTGAGCCCGATTCGAGCCACGGCAGTTGCCGATTACCAAGCAGTTTTTTGCTGGGCGATTCTCAAAATGTGTAGCGAGCTCCGTACCGGGATTTCAACCCCCGGTCTGTACAGACGCGGCAGTATTTTCAGATGCACTGTGATTGACGCAGGTGATCGGGGGCTTCGGCCTTCCTTCGCTTTCCCCGGCGGCACAGACCGCTTTAACGCAGACTTCTAGGGTTTTTCATGACGCGCTACATATTCGTCACGGGCGGTGTTGTTTCTTCATTGGGGAAAGGCATTGCCTCGGCTTCATTGGCGGCCATCCTGGAGGCGCGGGGGCTCAAGGTCACCATGCTCAAGCTGGACCCGTACATCAACGTCGACCCGGGCACCATGAGCCCGTTCCAGCACGGTGAAGTATTCGTCACCCACGACGGCGCCGAGACCGACCTTGACCTGGGCCACTACGAGCGGTTCATCCGCACGACCATGACCCAGAACAACAACTTCACCACCGGCCGTATCTACGAGCACGTGCTGCGCAAGGAGCGCCGTGGTGATTATCTGGGCGCGACCATCCAGGTCATTCCGCACATCACCGACGAGATCAAGCGTCGCATCATCAAGGGTGCCGGCGATGCCGACGTGGCCCTGGTCGAGATCGGCGGTACCGTCGGTGACATCGAGTCGCAACCGTTCCTCGAAGCCATCCGTCAACTGCGGGTCGAAGTCGGCTCCAAGCGCGCGATGCTGATGCACCTGACCCTGGTCCCGTACATCGCCACCGCTGGCGAGACCAAGACCAAGCCAACCCAGCACTCGGTCAAGGAGCTGCGCTCCATCGGCCTGCAGCCTGACGTGCTGATCTGCCGTTCCGACCACCCGGTCGACGTGTCGTCCCGTCGCAAGATCGCCCTGTTCACCAACGTTGAAGAGCGCGCGGTCATTTCGCTGGAAGACGTCGACACCATCTACAAGATTCCTGCCGTGCTGCACGCCCAGGGCCTGGACGACTTCGTCGTCGAGCGTTTCGGCCTGCAATGCAATGGCGCCGACCTGTCCGAGTGGGAAAAGGTCGTCGACGCCAAGCTCAACCCCGAGCATGAAGTCACCATCGCCATGGTCGGCAAGTACATGGAGCTGCTGGACGCATACAAGTCGCTGATCGAAGCGATGAGCCATGCCGGCATCCAGAACCGCACCAAGGTCAACCTGCGCTACATCGACTCCGAAGACATCGAGAACCAGGGCACCGGCCTGCTGGAAGGCGTCGACGCCATCCTCGTTCCGGGCGGCTTTGGCCTGCGCGGCGTGGAAGGCAAGATCACCGCCGTCCAGTACGCTCGCGAGAACAAGGTCCCTTACCTGGGTATCTGCCTCGGCATGCAGGTAGCGGTCATCGAGTTCGCCCGTAACGTCATGGGCTGGAAAGATGCCAACTCCACCGAGTTCGATCGCAACAGCGGCCACCCGGTCGTCGGCCTGATCACCGAGTGGGAAGATGCCACCGGTGCCGTGGAAACCCGTACCGAAGCTTCCGATCTTGGCGGCACCATGCGCCTGGGTGCCCAGGAATGCCAGCTGGAGAGCGGTTCCAAGGTTCACGATTGCTACGCCAAGGACGTGATCGTCGAGCGTCACCGCCATCGTTACGAAGTCAACAACAAGCTGCTGCCACAGCTGGTCGAAGCCGGCCTGAAGGTTTCCGGTCGTTCCGGCGACGGCGCGCTGGTCGAAGTGGTCGAGTCCAAGGACCACCCATGGTTCGTGGCTTGCCAGTTCCACCCGGAATTCACCTCGACTCCGCGTGACGGCCATCCGCTGTTCAGCGGCTTCGTCAAGGCTGCCCTGGTGCAGAAGAACAAGGCCTGATCCATGACCCAGAAGATCATTCGCGTCGGTAACATCGAGATCGCCAACGACAAGCCGTTCGTCCTGTTCGGCGGCATGAACGTCCTGGAATCCCGTGATCTGGCCCTGAAGGTCTGCGAAGAGTACGTGCGGGTTACCGAGAAGCTCGGTATCCCCTACGTGTTCAAGGCCAGCTTCGACAAGGCCAATCGTTCGTCGATCAATTCCTATCGCGGTCCGGGCCTTGAAGAAGGCCTGCGGATCTTCGAGGAAGTGAAGAAGACCTTCGGCGTGCCGGTCATCACCGACGTGCACGAGCCGCACCAGGCGCAAGCCGTCGCCAACGTCTGCGACATCATCCAGCTGCCGGCCTTCCTCTCGCGCCAGACCGACCTGGTCGTGGCGATGGCGAAGACCGGTGCGGTGATCAACATCAAGAAAGCCCAGTTCCTCGCGCCCCAGGAGATGAAACACATCCTGACCAAGTGCGAAGAGGCGGGTAACGATCAGTTGATCCTCTGCGAGCGTGGTTCCAGCTTCGGGTACAACAACCTGGTGGTGGACATGCTCGGCTTCGGCATCATGAAGCAGTTCCAGTACCCGGTGTTCTTCGACGTGACCCACGCCCTGCAGATGCCGGGTGGTCGCTCCGACTCCGCCGGCGGGCGCCGCGCCCAGGTTACCGAACTGGCTCGCGCCGGTCTCAGCCAGGGCCTGGCCGGTCTGTTCCTCGAGGCCCACCCGGATCCGGACAACGCCAAGTGCGACGGTCCATGCGCCCTGCGCCTGGACAAGCTGGAGCCGTTCCTGGCCCAGCTCAAGCAACTGGATGACCTGGTGAAGAGTTTTCCGACGGTAGAAACCGCATAAGTCGCGTTTCTCCGGTAAAGTACCGCCCGATTCACCCCTGGCCTTCCGGTCAGGGGTTTCTCCGCGTCAGGCCTGCCCGTGCCCCGTGCCTGCGATAGAGCGGATTTTTCAAGCTGCGTTGTTTTCGTCAATTCTGGAGTGCTTACAACAATGGCAAAAATCGTCGACATCAAAGGTCGTGAAGTTCTCGACTCCCGCGGCAACCCAACCGTGGAAGCGGACGTGCTGCTCGACAACGGCATCATCGGCAGCGCCTGCGCGCCGTCGGGTGCTTCCACCGGCTCCCGCGAGGCACTGGAGCTGCGTGATGGCGACAAGAGCCGTTACATGGGCAAGGGCGTACTGAAAGCCGTTGCCAACATCAACGGCCCGATCCGCGACCTGCTGCTGGGCAAGGACCCGGTCGACCAGAAAGCCCTGGACCGCGCCATGATCGATCTGGACGGTACCGAGAACAAGGCCAAGCTGGGCGCCAACGCCATTCTGGCCGTTTCCCTGGCTGCCGCCAAAGCTGCCGCCCAGGACCAGGACCTGCCGCTCTACGCGCATATCGCCAACCTGAACGGCACCCCGGGCCAGTACTCCATGCCGGTTCCGATGATGAACATCATCAACGGTGGCGAGCACGCCGATAACAACGTCGACATCCAGGAGTTCATGGTTCAGCCGGTTGGCGCCAAGACCTTCTCCGATGCACTGCGCATGGGCACCGAAATCTTCCATCACCTGAAAGCCGTGCTGAAGGCCCGTGGCCTGAACACTGCTGTCGGCGACGAAGGTGGTTTCGCGCCTAACCTGGCTTCCAACGAAGACGCCCTGGGCGCCATCGCCGAAGCAGTCGCCAACGCTGGCTACAAGCTGGGCACCGACGTGACCCTGGCCCTGGACTGCGCGGCCAGCGAATTCTTCGAAGACGGCAAGTACAACCTGTCCGGCGAAGGCAAGTCGTTCGACGCCGAAGGCTTCGCCGACTACCTGAAAGGCCTGACCGAGCGTTTCCCGATCATCTCGATCGAAGACGGCCTGGACGAGTCCGACTGGGCTGGCTGGAAAGTCCTCACCGACAAGATCGGCGAGAAAGTCCAACTGGTGGGCGACGACCTGTTCGTTACCAACACCAAGATCCTGAAGGAAGGCATCGACAAGAAGATCGCCAACTCCATCCTGATCAAGTTCAACCAGATCGGCTCGCTGACCGAGACCCTGGAAGCCATCCAGATGGCCAAGGCCGCCGGTTACACCGCGGTGATCTCGCACCGTTCGGGCGAAACCGAAGACTCCACCATCGCCGACCTGGCCGTGGGTACTGCAGCCGGCCAGATCAAGACCGGTTCGCTGTGCCGTTCCGACCGCGTTTCCAAGTACAACCAGCTGCTGCGTATCGAAGAGCAACTGGGCGCCAAGGCGGTGTACCGTGGTCGCGACGAGTTTCGCGGCTAAACGATAGATGGTAAAAAGACAGCACCGTGAAACGCAGGGCTTTGCCCGGTTGCGTTTCACGTGCGCTGCGAATGCGTGAATCACAAAGCCTGGCTTCGGTCAGGCTTCGTGCCATCAGCCCTTCGCAAACGCGGTCTTTCGCCACTGGATGTCCTGATGCGTAGTCCCTATTGGTTGTTCCTCGTCCTTCTCGCACTGCTCGGTGGCTTGCAGTACCGGCTGTGGGTTGGCAATGGCAGCCTGGCCCAGGTGGCCGAACTCAAGCAGCAGATTGCTGACCAGCACGCCGAAAACGAGCGTCTGCTGGAGCGCAACCGCGTGCTCGATGCCGAAGTGCTGGAGTTGAAAAAAGGTATGGAAACCGTCGAAGAACGGGCTCGCCATGAACTGGGAATGGTGAAGGAGGGCGAAACCCTCTACCAACTGGCCCAATGAACACTTCCCTGCCTGCCTTCTGGGCAGTGATTCCCGCCGCGGGCGTGGGTGCGCGCATGGCCGCCGACCGGCCCAAGCAGTACCTGCAACTGGGCGGACGCACGATTCTCGAACACAGCCTCAACTGTTTCCTTGGCCATCCCTCCTTGAAAGGGGTGGTGGTCAGCATTGCCGCCGACGATCCTTTCTGGCCCGGCCTGCCCTGTGCCAGCGACCCGCGTATCCAGCGCGCCGCCGGTGGTCGCGAGCGCGCCGACTCGGTGCTCAATGCCTTGCTGTTGCTGCATGCCCAAGGGGCGGCCGACGGCGACTGGGTACTGGTCCACGATGCCGCGCGGCCGAATCTGGNNGACGACCTGGATCGCCTGTTGCTGGAACTGGCCGATGATCCGGTGGGCGGCCTGCTCGCCGTGCCGGCCCGGGATACCCTCAAGCGTGCCGATGCCAACGGTCGGGTCGAAGTCACCGTCGACCGCAGCACCATCTGGCAGGCCTACACCCCGCAGATGTTCCGTCTGGGTGCCTTGCACCGGGCCCTGGCCGACAGCCTGGTAGCCGATGTGGCAATCACCGACGAAGCCTCGGCCATTGAATGGTCCGGCCAGGCGCCGCGTTTGATCGAAGGGCGCAACGACAACATCAAGGTCACTCGCCCCGAGGACCTGGAATGGCTGCGCCAGCGCTGGTCCCAGCGCTGACCCTTCAGATTCCCTGATACTCCGGCCGTTGCGCCAGCCCCTCACGCAGGTGATCCACCAGCTTGCGTACCTTCGGCGACAGATGCCGCTGCTGTGGATACAGCGCCCACACCGCAGTGTTGGGCGGCTGGTGGGCTTCGAGCAGCGAGACCAGCGCGCCGCTGCCCAGGTGTTCCAGCACGTAATAGTCCGGCAGTTGGCACAGCCCCGTGCCCTGGAGCGCCGCGTCGAGCACGGCCTGCCCGCTGTTGCAGCGCCAGTTGCCCTGGACTCGCTGTGCGATTTCCCGACCGTCCTGCTGCAAGGCCCATATATCCGAACTGCCGATCAGGCAGTTGTGCCGTGCCAGTTCCGAAAGACTGTGCGGGCGTCCGTAACGATTCAGGTAGTCCGGTGAAGCGCACAGGTACATGCGCCGCGGGGCAAGTCGCGCCGCGACGAGGCGCGACTCCTGCAGGCGACCGAGGCGAATCGCCAGGTCCATGCCTTCGTGGAGCAGGTCGAGGGTGTTGTTGGTCAGTTCGATATCCACCCGCAGTTGCGGGTACAGGCTCATGAAGCGTGTCACCAGCGGCACGATGAAGCGTTCGCCATAAGCCACCGCGCAGGTCATGCGCAGCAGGCCCTTGGGTTCGCTGGTCAGGTCGCCCATGGCGCGCAGGGCTTCTTCGCGACCATCCTGCAAACGCTGGCAGTGCTGCAGAAACGTCTGCCCGGCTTCGCTCAGGGTGACGCGCCGGGTGCTGCGGTACAGCAAGCGGGTTTGCAGGCGCTCTTCAAGGCGTGCGACCTGGCGGCTGATGTGCGAGGACGACACGCCCAGGCGGTCAGCGGCGGCAGTGAACTGACCTGACTCGGCCACGGCGACGAACTCGTCGATACCTTCCCAGCGGCTGCTCATCGATTATCCCTGCATGGCAATAATGTTTTGTCTTGGGCCGGATTATTCATCAAAAGACGTTGAATTACACTGCGGGTCTGAAATGTCCCTTCATTGGAGAAGATTGATGATCAAGTCCCGTGCTGCTGTTGCCTTCGAGGCCAAGAAACCGCTGGAAATCGTCGAAGTCGACGTAGCCATGCCCAAAGCTGGCGAAGTGCTGCTGCGCGTGGTTGCTTCGGGTGTTTGCCATACCGACGCCTACACCTTGTCCGGCGCCGACCCCGAGGGCATCTTCCCGTCGATCCTCGGTCATGAAGGCGGTGCGATCGTCGAAGCAGTGGGTGAGGGCGTGACCTCGGTAGCGGTGGGCGATCATGTGATCCCGCTGTACACCCCGGAATGCGGGCAGTGCAAATTCTGCCGCTCGGGCAAGACCAACCTGTGCCAGGCCATCCGCGCTACCCAGGGCAAGGGCCTGATGCCGGACGGGACTACTCGTTTTTCCTACAAGGGTCAGCAGCTGTTCCACTACATGGGCACCTCGACCTTCTCCGAATACACCGTGCTTCCGGAAATCTCCGTCGCCAAGATCCAGAAAGAAGCGCCGCTGGAAAAGGTCTGCCTGCTCGGTTGCGGCGTGACTACCGGGATCGGCGCGGTGCTCAACACTGCCAAGGTCAAGGCCGGTGACACCGTGGCTATCTTCGGTCTGGGTGGCATCGGTCTGTCGGCGATCATCGGTGCGGTCAAGGCCAAGGCCTCGCGCATCATTGCCGTGGACATCAACCCGGCCAAGTTCGAAATCGCCCGCCAGCTTGGCGCTACCGATTGCGTCAATCCCAAGGACTACGACCGTCCGGTGCAGGAAGTAATCGTCGACCTCACCGACGGCGGCGTGGACTTCTCCTTTGAGTGCGTGGGCAATGTCCAGCTGATGCGTGCGGCCCTGGAGTGCTGCCACAAGGGCTGGGGCGAATCGGTGATCATCGGCGTTGCCGGCGCCGGCCAGGAAATCGCTACCCGTCCGTTCCAGCTGGTTACCGGTCGCGTCTGGCGCGGTTCCGCCTTCGGTGGCGTGCGTGGCCGCAGCGAGCTGCCGAGCTACGTCGACATGGCCGAGAAGGGCGAGATCCCGCTGGACACCTTCATCACCCACACCATGGGTCTGGAGGACATCAACAAGGCCTTCGACCTGATGCATGAAGGCAAGAGCATCCGCAGCGTCATCCACTTCTGAGGTTGCTCATGAGCCTGGAAAACATTTCCTGTCAGAAAAGTTTCGGTGGCTGGCACAAGCGTTACCGCCACCGCTCCGAGGTGCTC
>DQAA01000471.1:0-4453 GCA_003523465.1 Pseudomonas sp. | reverse complement strand
GCCGCAAGCCGAGCAGGACGGCAAGCTGCCGGTGCTGTACTGGCTGAGCGGGCTGACCTGCACCGACGAGAATTTCATGCAGAAGGCCGGCGCGCACAAGCTCGCGGCAGAGCTGGGGATGATCATCGTCGCGCCGGACACCAGCCCCCGCGGCGCCCAGGTGCCGGGCGATCCGGACAACGCCTGGGACTTCGGCCTGGGGGCGGGCTTCTATGTCAACGCCATCCAGCAGCCGTGGGCCGCGAACTACCGCATGTACGACTATGTGGTGGATGAGCTGCCGGCGCTGATCGAAGCGCATTTCCCGGCTTCGCAGCGCCGTGCTATCAGCGGGCACTCCATGGGTGGTCACGGAGCGTTGGTCTGTGCCCTGCGCAATCCGGGACGCTACTCCTCGGTGTCGGCCTTTGCGCCGATCAGCAACCCGATGGATTGTCCGTGGGGGCAGAAGGCATTCAGCCGCTATCTGGGCGAAGACCGTTCGCGCTGGCGCGAGTGGGATGCCAGCGTGCTGATCGCCCAGGCCAGCGAGCGTTTGCCGCTACTGGTGGACCAGGGCGATCGCGACGACTTCCTGGAAAACCAGCTCAAGCCGCAGGTATTGCAGCAGGCTGCGCAAGCCGCGGGTTATCCGCTGCAGCTGCGTCTGCAGCCGGGTTACGACCACAGCTATTACTTCATCGCCAGCTTCATCGATGACCACTTGCGGCATCACGCCGCAGCCCTGGGGGCGGGCCGCGCTTGAGGCGACAATTCAAGCCCAAGCCCCGGTAAAGCGGGTAGAATCACGCCCTGACTCAATCAGGGCGTTTTTTTATGCGTATTGGCCACGGCTACGATGTGCACCGCTTCGCCGAAGGCGATTTCATCACCTTGGGTGGCGTACAGATCGCGCACAAATACGGGCTGCTGGCCCATTCCGATGGTGACGTGCTGCTGCACGCCCTGAGCGATGCCTTGCTCGGCGCTGCTGCGCTGGGTGACATCGGTCGTCATTTCCCCGATACCGATCCGCAATTCAAGGGCGCCGATAGCCGCGTGCTGCTTCGCCATGTGGTCGGCATCGTCCAGGCCAAGGGCTGGAAGGTCGGCAACGTCGACGCCACCATCGTGGCCCAGGCGCCGAAGATGGCACCGCATATCGAACGCATGCGCGAGCTGATCGCCGCAGACCTGCAAGTCGAACTCGACCAGGTCAACGTCAAGGCCACCACTACCGAGAAACTCGGTTTCACCGGGCGTGAGGAAGGTATCGCCGTCCACGCCGTCGCCTTGTTGCTGCAAGCATGACCGAACTCGAACTTCTCGGCCCGCGCGCCAGCGGGCCGGCACTGGGCAGTGCGGTACTGAAAGCGGTGGCGGAAGATTTCCAGGTCGATGAGGTGCTGGATATCCCGCTGTCCGGTCAGGGCGAGCACTTGTGGCTGTGGGTGGAGAAACGCGACCTCAACACCGAGGAAGCTGCCCGTCGCCTGGCCCGTGCCGCCGGAGTGCCGCTGAAAACCATCAGCTACGCCGGGCTCAAGGACCGTCAGGCCCTGACCCGCCAGTGGTTCAGTCTGCACCTGCCAGGCAAAGCCGATCCGGACTTCGCCGCCGCCGAGAACGAAAGCCTGCGCATCCTCGAACGCACTCGCCATTCGCGCAAGCTGCAGCGCGGTGCGCACTCGGCCAATGGCTTTACCCTGCGCCTGACCCGGCTCCAGGCCGATCACGCCGCGCTGGATGCCCGTCTTGAACAGTTGCGTGCTCAGGGTGTGCCGAACTACTTCGGCACCCAGCGCTTCGGTCACCAGGGTGGCAATGTCGAGGAAGCGCGGCACTGGGCCGAGCGCAAGGCACTTCCGGAACAGCGCAACCTGCGCTCGCGCGTACTTTCCAGTGCGCGCAGCTATCTGTTCAATCGCGTGCTGGCCGAGCGGGTTGACGACGGTAGCTGGCAGCGTGCCCAGGTCGGCGATCTGCTCGCGTTCACCGATAGCCGCAGCTTCTTTCCGGCAGGCGAGCCTGAATGCAACGATCCGCGCCTGGCCATTCTTGACCTGCACCCCACCGGGCCGCTGTGGGGTGAGGGCCTTCCAGCAACACAAGGCGCGGTCGGCGAGCTGGAACAACGGATCGGCACGGATGAGGCGTCCCTCTGCCAATGGCTCGGCAATGCCGCGCTAAAGCAGGAACGCCGCATTCTGCGACTGCCCATTGGCCGGCTGACGTGGCATTATCCCCAGCCTGATATCCTGCAACTGGAATTCGTCCTTCCGGCCGGATGCTTCGCCACCGTGGTGGTGCGCGAACTCCTCGATCTGGTCCCGGCAGGGCAGACGGACAGCCCATGCGTATTCTGATCTCCAATGACGACGGCGTTATGGCGCCCGGACTCGCCGCGCTTCACGGTGCGCTGGCGGATTACGCCGAGTGCGTGGTAATCGCCCCGGACCAGGACAAGAGCGGTGCCAGCAGCTCGCTGACCCTCGATCGTCCGCTGCATCCGCATACCCTGCCCAACGGCTTCATCAGCATCAACGGCACGCCGACCGACTGCGTTCACCTCGGTCTCAACGGCCTGTTGAAGCAGACTCCGGACATGGTGGTGTCGGGGATCAACCTGGGGGCTAACCTGGGTGACGATGTCCTGTATTCCGGGACCGTGGCGGCGGCGCTGGAAGGGCGCTTCCTCGGTAATACCTCCTTCGCTTTCTCGCTCCTGTCGCGTCTTCCGGACAATCTTCCGACCGCCGCCCATATCGCCCGCAAGCTGGTCGAGGCCCATGGGCAGCTCGAACTTCCGCCGCGAACCGTGCTCAACGTCAATATTCCCAACCTGCCGCTGGATCATATTCGCGGTATCCAGCTGACCCGCCTGGGCCACCGCGCGCGCGCGGCTGCGCCGATCAAGGACGTCAATCCGCGAGGCAAGGAAGGCTACTGGATCGCGGTTGCCGGCGATGTCGAGGATGGTGGGCCGGGAACCGATTTCCATGCGGTCATGCAGGGTTATGTGTCGATCACGCCGTTGCAGCTGGACCGTACCTTCAACGATGCCTTCGAACGCCTGAATGGCTGGCTGGAGGGTGTGCTTTGATGCGCGATCAGGACGATATGATGCGCCGCGGTATCGGCATGACTTCCCAGCGCACTCGCGAGCGGCTGATCCAGCGCCTGTGCGAGGAGGGCGTGTCGAATCCGCGGGTACTGGATGTACTGCGTCGCACGCCGCGGCATTTGTTCGTCGACGAAGCGCTGGCGCACCGCGCCTATGAAGATACCGCCTTACCGATCGGCCACAACCAGACCATCTCGCAGCCGTTCATGGTCGCGCACATGAGCGAAGTGCTGCTCGAGTCCGGTCCGCTGGACAAGGTCATGGAGATCGGTACCGGCTCCGGCTACCAGACTGCCGTGCTGGCGCAACTCGTGGAGCGGGTGTTTTCCGTGGAGCGAATCAAGGTGCTGCAGGATCGCGCCAAGGAGCGCCTGACCGAGCTCAATCTGCGCAATGTGGTATTCCGCTGGGGCGATGGCAGCGAGGGATGGCCGGCACTGGCGCCGTACAACGGCATCATCGTGACTGCGGTTGCACCCGAGGTACCACAGGCATTGCTCGATCAACTGGCGCCAGGTGGCCGGATGGTGATTCCGGTGGGGGCAGTCGGGGAAATACAGCAACTTCTGCTTATCGTCCGTGAAGAGCATGGGTTCTCGCGGCGTGTGCTGGGGACGGTACGCTTCGTTCCGCTGCTCAATGGCACTCTTTCCTGAAAGTTGTTTATTTTTTAATTGGGCGAATTCCTGACGCGCCGTCGGGTCTATCAGGCGGGCGTCTTATATCTGGACAGGCAGCCGTTCACGTTTTGCACTTGTTCAGCGCGCGCAAGTTGTTTGCGCCTGGTTATAATTGCAACATTATTTCATTTTGAAACTCGATCACCATTTAAGGGAGCGGCGGGTGAGTCAAACAGTCATTCGGCAGCGTATGGGTCTTTCAAGCATCAGGCTTCTGGTGGTTGCACTTGCCTTTGGCACGTTGGTGACAGGTTGCTCCAGTACCTCTTCCTCCTCCAGCGGCGCGCGGGTGGTGGATCGAAACAGCACCGCAGCCAAGCGCCCGGCAGTCACCTCCGGCCAGTATGTAGTGCGACCGNNACGCTGTTCTCCATCGCCTTCCGTTACGGCTGGGATTACAAGTCCCTGGCCGCGCGCAACGGTATCGAGCCGCCCTACACCATCCGTCCGGGGCAGGCGATCCGCTTCGATGAGCCGTCTTCTGCGGGATCCTCCCGCGTGGTGACCTCCACTTCCCCGTCGAGCAAGACCACCGTCACGCGCCGTCCGGCGGGCACGCCACCGCCGCCGAAAAGCACCAGCACGGCAACTACCGCACCCGTGGTGACGCCGTCCACGGCGCCGACCCAGGTGCCTGCGGCAGAGCGCTCCAGCGGCGGTTGGGCATGGC
>DQAA01000275.1:3268-4130 GCA_003523465.1 Pseudomonas sp. | reverse complement strand
CGCTGAACCGTGGCGGCGCCTACTACCTGGCGGCGCGTCACGCCTTCGATCGCACTGCGGTGCTGAAGCTCGGCGGTGAAGACGGCCTGCACGGCAGCGTGGTCTGGCTGAAGTCCGACAACCGCGCCCAGGCCGAAACCGAACTGGCCGCCGGCACCCTGGACTACACCACCGAAGCCGGCACCCTCGGCCTGACCTGGGTCCACGGCATCGACGTCACCGACCAATGGGCCAGCGACTTCCAGAAAGAGCGGGAGAACATGGACGTCTACAGCCTGCGCGGCGAAGGCAACGGCGGCATCGAGAATGCCAGCTTCGCTTTCGAATACGCCTGGCAGGACAAGGACGCAGGGCCGGAGAAAGCCTGGTACGCCGAGGCCGGCTACACCTTCGCCGATGTGGCCTGGTCGCCCAAGGTCACCTATCGCTATACCCGCTACTCCCAGGGTTGGGATTCGCTGTTCACCGGCCTGAGCACCGGTTACGGCACCTGGTTCCAGGGTGAAGTGGCGGCCAACTATTCCGGGCCGTTCAACAGCAATACCGGCATCCACCATGTCGGCCTGAAGGCCACGCCGCTGGAGAACCTGACCGTAGGGGCGCTGTACTTCGACTTCCACACACTGCGCACCCGCGACACCCTCAAACTCGACGCCCGCGAGCTGGATTTCTATGCGGAATGGGCGGTGAACGAGCACCTGATCATCAGCCCGATGATCGGCTTGTACCAGCCGAAGAAGGATGAGACGACCGGCGGGAATCAGGTGGGTGGGAACGGGACCAATGTGTATAGCCAGCTGACGGTGGCGGTACCGTTCTAACAATAGTTTTAAAGCACAACTCGGACCCTGTGGGAGCGGGT
>DQAA01000275.1:201-3263 GCA_003523465.1 Pseudomonas sp. | reverse complement strand
CCGCTCCCACAAGGTCCGCGTTGAGTCAGCGATTCATATTCAGCCATCCGCCTTGCTGTCAGCCGTCTCCTGCTTCACCACCTGCTGCTCCCGGTCACCCCACAGCCTGTCCTGCTCGGCCTGGAACTTCGCCTGGAATTCCTGGATCCGCTCCATGCCGTCCGCCGCCTGGGCGGTACCGGCAAATGCAGAAAGAAGCCCGGCAACCACGACAACCTTGAATACCCGCATCACACACCTCGACTTTCTCCGGGCGCACCAGGCAGGTGGCCCTTGTTGCGAGCCAGTCTATGAAGACGCGGCTAACGCCAAGGTGAGGCGCGGATGACAATTTCGAAAGGTTTCAGTAACGCCGGGTACTCATCAACTCATCCAGCACCCGGTTCGGCACCCGGAACGGAATCGCCGCGTGATCCTCCCCCGCTTCGATCTGCAGGTCAGTGCGCAAGCCGTACTNNGTACTGCGACAGGTTCTCCAGGCGCAGTTGCAGCGAGCGCACATCCTGGATTTCCTGGGGCATCTCCCGGTCGCCCGCGCTCAGGTTGAGGCTGCGGTGGATCAGGTCGAGCTTGCCGGCATGGGCCTTGGCGGTGAACGCCCGCTCATGGGCCAGCAGGTAGCGGTCCTGCCACCACAGGCTCGGGCTGATCGCGACGTAGTGCTGGAACAGTTCGGGTCGGGTGAACAAGGTGTAGATGGCGAACATCCCGCCGAAGGAGTGCCCGACCAGGCTGCGCTGGTCCTGGTCGATCTTGAAGCGTTCATTCACCTTGGGCATCAGGCGCTTTTCGATGAAGTCGAGGAACACGTCCTGCCCACCCTGGGGCGGCTCGTTGCGATCGGCCGGGGCCGGTGGCGACAGGTCATAAGCGCGGCGCACGAAGTCCAGCGGCGTATCGCTGGGGTAGCCGATGCCCACCAGCACCGCCCCGCGCAGCCGGTGCTGGGCGCGCTTGGCGGCATGGAACGCCGGGAAGTAGGCATTGCCATCGAGCAGGTAGATCACCGGGTAGCCGCCGGTCCAGGGCACGTCGCCCTCCGGCAGGCTGACCATGATCCGGTACTCGCGGCCTTCGGCACTTTTCATCGTCCATTGCTCGGTGCCGTCCAGGGTCACCGGCTCGGCGCTGGCCAGGCCGCTGAACAGCAGCGCCGCCAGGGTCATCATCCATTTATGCAACATGGGCTCCGCTCTCCTTACCAGCGATAGCTGAGGCTGGTGACCACGCTGCGCGCTTCACCGCGATAGCAGTAACCGTCCTGGCAATTGATGAAGCGCTCATCGAACAGGTTGCGCGCATTGACGCCGACCCGCACGCCGTCCAGGCCGGCACCGAAGTCGTAGTGCACGCCGGCATCGACCAGGGTGTAGCCCTCGTTCTTCACCAGGTTGGCGGCGTCGCCGTAGGTGCTGCCGGTATAGCGGGCACCGCCCGATACGCCGAAGCCGAACGGCAGCTTGTAGTCCAGCCACAGCGAAGCCAGGTGGCGCGGCACGTTCTTCGGCACGTTGCCCTCGTCGCCGTTGTTGCCCTTGGTCACTTCGGCGTCGTTGAAGGCGTAGCTGGCGGTCAGGCGCAGGTTGTCGTTGACGTCCGACACCGCTTCCAGCTCCAGCCCGCGGGACACCTGCTCGCCGGTCTGCACGTTGTTCAGCGGGTTGAGCAGGTCGCGGGTCTGTACGTTGCTCTGGGTCAGGTGGTAAAGGGAGGCGGTCAGCAAAGTGCTGCTGCCCGGCGGCTGGTATTTCAGGCCGACCTCGTATTGCTCGCCCTCGGTAGGCTTGTACGGCTGGCCGGTGGCATTCACGCCGCTGACCGGGAGGAACGAGGTGGCGTAGCTTGCATAAGGCGCCAGGCCGTTGTCGAACAGGTAGAGCACGCCGACCTGGCCGGTGGTGNNGCTGTTGATGTCGGTGAGGTTGTCGTCACGCCGCACATGCACCCAGTCGCGGCGCAGGCCGGCGGACAGGCGCCATTGGTCGAGTTCGATCTGGTCCTGCACATAGGCGCCCATGCGGTGTTCCAGGCCGTCCTGGTCGGCCAGCGGCAAGGTTGGCTTGGCCACCGGCTGGTGGTAGTTCGGCGCCCAGCGGTCGATGGTCGGCCCCGGCCCCATGGCGTACAGCAGCGAGGTGTCGAGCCAGGCGTAATCGACGCCGCTGACCACGGTGTGGTGCAGGTTGCCGGTGGAGAAACGGCTGACCAGGCGGGTGTCGGTGGTCAGCGAGTTCATGTCTTCGTAGAGGCCGACGGCGTAGCGATCGAGGATATGCCCGTCGATGAGCGCGGTCGGTTGCAGGTACTGGTTGGTGGTGCTGACCTGGCCGTAGCGCAGGTTCTGCTGGACGCTGAAGGTCTCGTTGAAGGCGTGCTCGAACTCGTAGCCGAAGGTCCATTGGCGCTGGTGCAGCTTGTCGTAGTACTCGTCGCCCTGCCAGAAATCGGTGAGGTGGTCACCTTCCTGCAGCATCATCGGCGAGGCCGCGGTCTGGCGCTCCTGGTACTGGGCCAGCAGGGTCAGGCTGGTGTCCGGGTCGATCTGCCAGCTCAGCGACGGCGCCAGCAGGCGCGAGTCGTTGTCCATCTGGTCGACCGAGTAGCCGGAGTCGCGATACAGGCCGACGGTGCGGAACAGCACGTCGCCGGCCTCGTCGAGCTGCCCGCCGACATCGAACTGGCCTTGCTGGTGGTCATAGCTGCCGGCCTGCACCTGCACTTCGTTTTTCGCCAGCAGGCTCGGGCGCTTGCTGACCCGGTTGACCATGCCGCCGGGGCTGATCTGGCCATAGAGCACCGATGCCGGGCCTTTCAGCACTTCGATGCGCTCCAGGGCGTAGGCCTCGGTGGAGTACAGCGACAGCCAGCCGCTGCCGGGCTGGCGCAGGCCGTCGAGGAAGTCGGCGGCGATGGTGGTTTCGAAGCCGCGCACCTGGATGTTGTCGAAGCGCGGATCCAGGCCCGAGCTGCCGACCCGTACCCCGGCGCTGTAGGCCACGGCGTCCTCGACCTTGTTGACCTTGCGGTCGTTGATCTGCTCGGCGGTGACCACGCTGATGCTC
>DQAA01000275.1:0-147 GCA_003523465.1 Pseudomonas sp. | reverse complement strand
TCGATGCTGGTGGGGGCCAGTTGCAGGCTGCTGTCGGTGTCGCGCAGCACCACGAAGCCGGAGGCGGTCTTGTGCGCCACCAGGCCACTGCCCTTGAGCAACCTGTTCAGCCCTTCTTCCAGCGAGCCGCCGGCAGCGAGACCGGAA
>DQAA01000273.1 GCA_003523465.1 Pseudomonas sp. | reverse complement strand
CCCAGGCCATCCGGCAGCAGGCGCGCAATACGCCCTCGGCGGCGTGCGGCTGAAGCTTCAGGCGTTGCAGGTGGGCCTCGACCCTCTCGCGCCCGCCCTTGCCGAGGTTGAACGCCGCGATGGCCCGCTTGCGCGCGTCCTCGTTCATGTCCAGGCGCTGCATTTCCTGACGGGCCTGCTGGATATGCCCTTCGACGACCCGGCCATCGCTTTTCGCCAGTCGACCCAGCAGGACGAACAACACCTCGTCATCGCGCAGGACCGGACGACCACCGAGTTTCTCCCGCAGATGCGCCCAACTGTGCAACTGCAAACGGCGGTCCATCGCCTGCCCGAGCAGGGCTCCCAACAGCGCGCCAGGAATGCTGGCGACGGCGAAGCCGGCTCCGGCCCCGATCACTGTGCTCGGCCACAACATGTCAGCGGCGCTCGGCGAGCAGGTGCTCGACTTCGGCAAGTCGCTCAAGGGTACCGACATCCACCCAGTGACCGCGGAAATGCTCACCGCTGACCTGACCGTTGGCCATCGCCGCGCGCAACAGCGGCGCCAGCTTGAAGGCGCCCGCCTCGCAACCGTCGAACAACGCAGGGTCCAACACCGATATACCGCTGAAGGTCAGGGTGTCATCGGCGCCGGCGCCATCTTCTACCCGGTCACCGGCAAAGCGGAAGTCGCCCGCGCCGTGATGCCCCGGATTGTCGACCAGTATCAGGTGGGCCAGGCCTTGCAGCGGTTGGCCAAGGCGACTGAAATCGTAGTCGGTCCAGATATCGCCGTTGACCAGCAGGAATGGCTCATCCCCCAGCAGCGGCAAGGCCTTGAAGATCCCGCCGCCGGTTTCCAGCGGCTCACCCTCGGCGGAAAAGCGAATGTTCAGGCCGAAGCGCGAGCCATCACCGAGGTGGTCCTCGATCTGCTGGCCGAGCCAGGCGTGGTTGATCACCACGTCCTTGATCCCCGCCGCCGCCAAGGCACGCAGGTGGTATTCGATCAGCGGCACACCCGCCACCGGCACCAGCGGCTTGGGGGTGTGCAGGGTCAGCGGACGCATGCGCTCGCCCTTGCCGGCGGCGAGGATCATCGCCTTCATGGACGCACTCCCAGGCTGGCGATCAGCTCGCCCAGTTCGGCAAGCTCCGGCCGGCGCGAGATCACTTCATCTATATAGGCAAAGAAACGCGGCACATCGGCCAGGTAGCGCGGCTTGCCATCACGGTGGCAGATGCGGGCGAAGATACCGATCACCTTGAGGTGGCGCTGCACGCCCATCAGGTCGCTGGCGCGGTGGAAATCCTCGAAGGCGTCCTGGACCGGAATGCCCGCAGCCCGCGCACGCTCCCAGTAATCCCGCAGCCAGCCGGCGACCCGCGCTTGCGGCCAACTGAGGAAGGCGTCCTTGAACAAGCAGGTGATGTCGTAGGTGACCGGACCGTAGACCGCATCCTGGAAATCCAGCACGCCGGGGTTTGGCACGCTGCGCATCAGGTTGCGCGGCATGTAGTCGCGGTGCACCAGGATTTTCGGCTGAGCCAGGGCACTGTCGATCAGCAGGGTACTGACCCGCTGCCAGAGTCCGGCCTGGTGTTCGTCGAAGGTCTTGTCCAGCGCGCGGCCGACGTACCACTCGGGGAACAGTTCCACTTCACGGCGCAGCAGGGCCACGTCATAGCTCGGCAGCGGGGCGTCCATCGGCAGGCGCTGGAAGGCCAGCAGGGCGTCGATGGCATCGGTGAACAGCGCGTCGGCGTTATCGGCATCGATCACGTCAAGGTAGGTCTGGTTGCCCAGGTCGCTCAGCAACAGGAAACCGCGGTCGAGGTCTTCGGCGTGAATCACCGGCACATTGATGCCGGCGCTGGCCAGCAGGCGGGCGATATCGACGAAGGGTCGGCAGTTCTCCTGGGGCGGTGGCGCATCCATGATGATAAAACTGCGACCCTCGGCCTCCCAGCGGAAGTAACGGCGGAAACTGGCATCGCTGCTGGCGGCGGTCAGGCTGCCTGCGGGAACCGCGCCCCAGCCCTGGGTGCGAAACAGGCTCGCCAACTGCTCATCGAGCCAGACGGTCAGGTGTTGCAGGCGTACATCGTGGTCGGGCATTACAAGGGTCTCCGGAGGCCCTGGTCGCTGGATCGAAGGTATTCGTGCACAGGCCAGGCGAGGCGAAAACGGGCAAAGGAGCGGAGTTTACTGGTTGTAAATGCGCATTCCGAGCCGTTTTCAACACTGCATATGCAAGCAGGATGCATTTCTTACAGAGCCTAGCCGTCAAGCGGGGCATGCTTTATCATCCAGCATCTTTTTCAGACCATCGAGAGGCGTGCGGCCCCACACGCGGGCAGATGGCACGCAGGAAGCCCGGACTAATAAGATGGCATTGAAATCCCCCGCGTTTCGTAAAAAATTCCCGTTGCTGGTCACAGGCGGCCTGCTCGCATTGCAACCCCTGGCGACCTCTTATGTAGTCGCCGCCGAGCAGTTCGACTGCCAGGTTTCCGCTTCCGGCGGATGGGACTGCAAGCCCAAGACCAGCGCCACGCAGCTTCCGCCTCGCCCGACTCATGACGGTGCTGCGGTCAGCTCGGCCAATGCCACGCCGGACCAGGCCGCTCAAGGCGGCGCCGTCGAGGACAGCGGTCCCAAGCCCGTTCTGGTTACCGAAGCCAAAGGCCGTGGTCTGAAATCCCGCAGCGCCGACTACAGTCACCTGGACTGGGTCCCGCGCGAGAAATTGACTGCAGCCCAGCTGGCCGAGACCGGACCGTACTGCTCCGGTGCCTACATCGAGCCCGTCCGTCCCGGCATGAACGACAGCACGCCGAAGGACGAGTCACCGACCTTCCTCGGCGCCAAGGCCTCCCGCTACCAGCAGGAACAGCAGATCGCCACCCTCGCGGGTGACGTGGTCATGCGCCAGGGCAGCATGCAGGCCGAAGCCGACGAGGCCAACCTGTACCAGGCCGAGAACCGCGGCGAACTGACCGGCAACGTGAAGATTCGCGACAACGGCTCGCTGGTCGTCGGCGACCGCGCCGAGATCCAGCTGGACACCGGCGAAGCGCAGGTCGACAACGCCGAATACGTGATGCACAAATCCCGTGTCCGCGGTAGCGCGCTCTACGCCAAGCGTTCCGAGAACGCCATCATCCGCCTGAAGGATGGTACCTACACCACCTGTGAGCCGAACAGCAACGCCTGGCAGCTCAAGGGCAACAACATCACCCTGAACCCGGCCACCGGCTTCGGTACCGCGACCAACGTCACCCTTCGGGTCAAAGATATTCCGGTGCTCTACACCCCGTATATCTACTTCCCGATCGACGACCGTCGCCAGTCCGGCTTCCTGCCGCCTTCGTTCAGCAGCAGTACCGATACCGGCTTCATGCTGGTCACGCCGTACTACTTCAACCTTGCACCGAACTACGACGCCACGCTGTATCCACGCTACATGGCCAAGCGCGGCCTGTTGATGGAAGGCGAGTTCCGCTACCTGACCCCGAGCAGCGAAGGTCAGTTCGGCGGCGCCTGGCTGAACGACGAGAGCAACGATCGCGAGAAGCAGACCGACTATCAGAAAGACCGCTGGATGGTTAACTGGCAGCACAAGGGCGGCCTGGATTCGCGCCTGCTGACTGAAGTCGACTACACCGACATCAGCGATCCGTTCTATTTCCAGGACCTGGAAACCGACCAGATCGGCGTCGAGAGCCGCGACTTCCTCAACCAGCGCGGCGCCCTCACCTACCGTGGTGAGACCTACACGGCTGGCCTGACCGTCCACGCCATCGAGCTGGCGACCATTTCGCAGATCACGCCTTATGATCGCCTGCCGCAGGTCTTCCTGAATGGCAAGCTGCCATACAATCCGGCCGGCCTGGAGTTCACCTACGAGACCGAAGCGGTTCGCTTTGATCGTGATCTGAAGAATGACCTGGTATTCGACAAGGACGGCAACCTGGATACCTCCGCGGGTCTCCCAGGTCAGCGCCTGGACCAGAACATCTTCGGCGTAGCTCGCGCCAACGGTACCCGTCTCAATGCCGCGCCGAAAATCAGCCTGCCGCTGTCGGCCGACTACGGCTACCTGACTCCGTCGCTCAAGTACGTCAGCACTCACTACGATCTCGACCTGGACGCGAAAGGCAAATCGGATGTTGCGCGCCTGGACGCGAATGGCCGCCGGCTGTATGGCGACTACAACAGCACCCTGAACCGCAACGTCCCGATCTTCAGCGTCGACAGCGGCCTGTACTTCGACCGTTCCACCCAGTGGTTCGGCAAGAACTACAACCAGACCCTGGAACCGCGTCTGTACTACCTCTACGTTCCGTACGAGAACCAGGCCGATATCCCGCTGTTCGACAGCGGTGAGTCGACCTTCAACTACGCTTCGCTGTTCCGCGACAACCGCTTCAGCGGTAGCGACCGGATTGGCGACGAGAACAAGCTGTCCCTCGGCGTGACCAACCGCTGGATCGAAGAAAACGGTTTCGAGCGCCAGCGCTTCAGCATCGGCCAGGCCTTGTACTTCAAGGACCGCAAGGTGCAGCTGCCAGGTATCGACTACCGTACTCGGGCCGACGCGCAATCGGACGTTTCGCCGTACGCACTCGAATACGAATATCGCTTCAACCGCGACTGGCGCTTCAACTCCGACTTCAACTGGGACCCGGACAGCCGCAGCACCCGTTCGGGCAGCGCGATGTTCCACTACCAGCCTGAAGACAACGTGAACAAGGTGGTCAACCTTGGTTACCGCTATCGCAATGACACCATCTCCTACAACAGCACCACTGGTCAGTGGCAGGTAGGTGGCGGCGACTACGGCACCCCGGGCAGCCCGAACTACGTCAAGGACTACTACAAGATCCAGCAACATGACTTCTCCGTCATGTGGCCGATCGTTCCGCAGTGGACCGCAATCGCCCGCTGGCAGCACGACTACAACCGCAACCGCACGCTGGAAGCCTTCGGTGGTTTCGAATACGACAACTGCTGCTGGAAACTGCGCCTGATCAACCGTTACTGGATTGACTACGACGACTTCAGCCAGGCAACTCCGCAAAACGAAAAAGGCGACCACGGTATCTTCCTGCAGATCGTTCTGAAGGGCCTCGGTGGTGTAGTGGGCAATAAAGTCGAGAGTTTCCTCGACACTGGCATTCAAGGTTACCGTGCACGTGAAGACCAAGCTTATTGATTGTCTGCGCCCGCTGATGCTGGGCGCGCTGATGTTGAGCAGCACCGCGCATGCCGCGGTGCAGACCCTGGACAAGATCGTCGCCATCGTCGACAACGACGTGGTCATGCAAAGCCAGCTGGACCAGCGTGTCCACGAGGTACAGCAGACCATCGCCAAGCGCGGCGGCGCCGTACCACCAGCCAGCGTGCTGGACCAGCAGGTACTGGAACGCCTGATCGTCGAGAACCTGCAATTGCAGATTGGCGAACGCTCCGGCATCCGCATCACCGACGAAGAACTGAACCAGGCCATCGGCACCATTGCCCAGCGCAACAACATGAGCCTGGAGCAGTTCCGCGCTGCCCTGGCCCATGATGGCCTGTCCTTCAATGACGCTCGCGAGCAGGTCCGTCGCGAGATGATCATCAGCCGCGTACGTCAACGTCGTGTTGCCGAGCGCGTCCAGGTTTCCGAGCAGGAAGTGAAGAACTTCCTCGCTTCCGACCTGGGCAAGGTGCAGTTGTCGGAAGAGTTCCGCCTGGCCAACATCCTGATCCCTACCCCGGAAAGCGCCAGCTCCACCGCTATCCAGGCTGCGGCCCGTCAGGCTGGCGAGATCTACCAGCAGCTCAAGCAAGGTGCCGATTTCGCCCAGCTGGCAATCGCCCGTTCGGCCAGTGAAACCGCGCTGGAAGGCGGCGAGATGGGCTGGCGCAAGGCGGCCCAGCTGCCTCCTCCGTTCGATCGCATGCTCAGCTCCATGGCCGTTGGCGATGTCACCGAGCCCGTGCGTACTCCTGGCGGCTTCATCATCCTCAAACTGCAAGAGAAGCGCGGCGGCCAGACCCAGCTGCGTGACGAAGTGCATGTTCGCCATATCCTGATCAAGCCAAGCGAAATCCGCAGCGAAGCCGAAACCAAGATCCTGGCCCAGCGTCTGTACGATCGCATCCAGGCCGGCGAAGACTTCGCCGAACTGGCGAAGAGCTTCTCGGAAGACCCGGGCTCCGCGCTCAACGGCGGCGACCTGAACTGGGTCGATCCGAACAACCTGGTTCCGGAATTCCGCGAAGTGATGGCCAACGCCCCGCAAGGCCAGGTGTCCAAGCCGTTCCAGACCCAGTACGGCTGGCATGTCCTGGAAGTCCTTGGCCGCCGTGCCACCGACAGCACCGCACAGGCCCGTGAACAACAGGCCATGACCGTACTGCGCAACCGCAAGTACGACGAAGAGCTGCAAACCTGGCTGCGTCAGATCCGCGACGAAGCCTACGTTGAAATCAAGCTTCCTGGCGCCGAACAGGCCGCCCAGTGAAACCGCAGCGCTTCGCCCTCACTCCCGGCGAACCCGCAGGCATAGGTCCCGACCTGTGCCTGCTGCTCGCCTCGCAAGCCCAGCCTCATCCCCTGATCGCCATTACCAGTCGTGACCTGCTCGCCGAGCGGGCCGCGCAACTGGGCGTGGCGGTCGATCTGCTGCCGGTCAGCCCAGGCGCATTCCCCGACAAGCCGGCAAAGGCCGGCAGCCTGTATGTCTGGGATACGCCACTGGCCAATCCTGCCGTAGCCGGCACGCTGGACAAGGCCAATGCCGCCTTCGTCCTCGAAACCCTGACCCGCGCCGGACAAGGCTGCCTGGACGACGATTTCGCCGGCATGATCACCGCCCCGGTACACAAGGGCGTGATCAACGAAAGCGGTATCACTTTCTCCGGGCACACCGAATTCCTCGCCGAGCTGACCCACACCGCCCAGGTCGTGATGATGCTTGCCACCCGTGGCCTGCGCGTGGCGCTGGTCACCACCCACCTGCCCCTGCGCGACGTGGCCGACGCCATTACCGTCGAGCGCCTGGAGCGGGTGACGCGGATCCTGCATGCCGACCTGCAACAGAAGTTCGGCATCGCCCAGCCACGTATCCTGGTCTGTGGTCTCAACCCCCATGCCGGTGAAGGTGGACACCTGGGCCGCGAAGAAATCGACATCATCGAGCCGACGCTGGAACGTCTGCGCACTGAAGGCATGGACCTGCGTGGCCCGCTGCCGGCCGACACCCTGTTTACCCCCAAATATCTGGAGCACTGCGACGCGGTGCTGGCGATGTACCACGACCAGGGCCTGCCCGTGCTCAAGTTCAAGGGCTTTGGCGCTGCACTGAATGTCACCCTCGGCCTGCCGATCATCCGCACCTCCGTGGATCACGGCACCGCCCTGGACCTGGCCGGCACCGGCAGGATCGACACCGGCAGCCTGCAGGTCGCCCTGGAAACCGCCTACCAGATGGCCGAGACCCGACTATGACCGAGCAATACCAACACCGGGCGCGCAAGCGCTTCGGCCAGAACTTCCTGCACGACGCTGGCGTGATCGACCGCATCCTGCGTGCCATCAACGCCAAGGCCGGCGAGCATATCCTTGAAATCGGCCCGGGCCAGGGCGCCCTGACCGAGGGCGTGCTGAGCAGCGGTGCACAGCTGGACGTGGTCGAGCTGGACAAGGACCTGGTACCGATCCTCAACAAGCAGTTCGCCAGCCGTGACAACTTCCGCCTGCACCAGGGCGACGCACTGAAATTCGACTTCACCACGCTGGGCGCCGCGCCGCGCTCGCTGCGAGTGGTCGGCAACCTGCCGTACAACATCTCTACGCCACTGATTTTCCATCTGCTGAGCAACGCCGGGCTGATCCGCGACATGCACTTCATGCTGCAGAAGGAAGTGGTCGAGCGCCTTGCCGCAGGGCCTGGTGGTGGCGACTGGGGTCGGCTGTCGATCATGGTGCAGTACCACTGCCGCGTGGAGCACCTGTTCAACGTCGGTCCTGGCGCGTTCAACCCGCCGCCGAAGGTGGATTCGGCAATCGTGCGCCTGGTTCCCCATGAAGTGCTGCCGTTCCCGGCCAAGGATCACCGCCTGCTGGAGCGCATCGTTCGCGAAGCCTTCAACCAGCGCCGTAAAACCCTGCGCAATACCCTCAAGGCCCTCCTCACCGGGGAGGCCATCGAGGCCGCCGGCGTCGACGGCAGCCTGCGTCCGGAGCAACTCGACCTGGCCGCCTTCGTCCGTCTCGCGGACAAACTCGCCGAACAGTCCGTCGCCAAGTGATCCACTGCCCGGCCGGCCTCATCGCGAGGCTGGCCGGCTGCCCCGCCCATGGCCTAGACTCACCCTCCATCGCCGCATCCGTTTGTCTTGAAGGCTCCCCGCATGTCCGATCCCCTGTACCAGGTCGACGTCAGCGTCGTCACCCGCTTCCTCCCCGAGCAGTCGCAGCCCGAAAACGACCGCTATGCCTTTGCCTACACCATCACCGTCAGCAACAACGGCACCCTCCCCGCCAAGCTGCTGTCGCGCCACTGGGTGATTACCCATGGCAACGGCAAGGTGGAAGAAGTGCGGGGCGAAGGTGTCGTCGGTGAACAACCGCTTATCGAGCCGGGTCAAAGCCATACCTACAGCAGTGGCGCGGTTCTCTCGTGCAAGGTTGGCACCATGCAGGGCAGCTATCAGATGTTCGCCCAGGACGGCAAACGCTTCGAAGCCGTCATCGCGCCCTTCCGCCTCGCGGTGCCAGGAGCCCTGCACTGATGGCAACCTATGCCGTCGGCGACCTGCAAGGCTGCCTCGAGCCGCTCAAGTGCCTGCTCGAACGGGTGAGGTTCGACCCGGCGGTCGACCGCCTGTGGCTCGTCGGTGACCTGGTCAATCGCGGCCCGCAGTCCCTGGAAACCCTGCGCTACCTGTACGCCATGCGCGACTCGCTGGTGTGCGTGCTGGGCAACCATGACCTGCACCTGCTGGCGGTAGGCCATAACATCGAGCGCCTGAAGAAAAGCGATACCCTGCGCGAGATTGTCGAAGCACCCGACGCCCCGGTACTGCTCGATTGGCTGCGCAGGCAGAAGCTCCTGCATTTCGACGAAACCCGCGGCACCGTGCTGGTCCATGCCGGCATCCCGCCGCAATGGACGCTGGGCAAGGCCCTGGCGCTTGCGGCAGAAGTCGAGGAGGTGCTGAAGGACGATCTGCGCATCAAGGAATACCTCGACGGCATGTACGGCAACGATCCGTCCAAATGGAACAAGGATCTGACCGGCGTGGCGCGCCTGCGGGTGATCACCAACTACTTCACGCGCATGCGCTTCTGCACTGCCGAAGGCAAGCTCGACCTCAAGGGCAAGGAAGGCGCCGATACCGCGCCGCCTGGCTACAAGCCCTGGTTCGCGCACAAGGACCGGCGCTCCCGGCACGTGAAGATCATCTTCGGCCACTGGGCGGCGCTCGAAGGCCGCTGCAACGTGCCCAACGTGTTCGCCCTGGACACCGGCTGCGTCTGGGGCGGCGCCATGACCCTGATGAACGTCGACAGCGGCGAACTGCATCGTTGCGAATGCACCGCGCCCCCATCTGCCACATCCGGCCAGAACGGCCCGCCATCGTTGAAGGAACCCGCCCCATGAGCGAATTCAAACGCATCCCTCCCGAACAAGCCCAGGCGCTGCGCGAGCAAGGTGCGGTCGTGGTCGATATTCGCGACCCGCAAACCTATGCCATCGGCCATATCACCGGCTCCCGTCATCTGGACAACCATTCGGTGGCCGATTTCATCCGCAACGCCGACCTCGATGCGCCGACCGTAGTGGTCTGCTATCACGGCAACTCCAGCCAGAGCGCGGCGGCGTATCTGATCAGCCAGGGCTTCTCCGACGTCTACAGCCTCGACGGCGGCTTTGAACTGTGGCGCGGCACCTTCCCGGCGGAAACCAGCCAGGGCAACGCCGAATAAATTTTTTCCTGCCCCGCAGCCCGCGTCCCGCGCGGGCTCCCGCCTGACCGGACGAACGGTCGTGGCGAACTTATCCGCCATCCGTCCTTGACCTCCCCGAGAACCAACTATCCTTAACCCCAGGCCATCCAAAAAAGGGGAGAGCCGGTACACCGGCGTGCGGGTCATCGGTAGCGATTTCAGGGTGTTCTGGGGGGTATACAGCAATCGTCAATCGCGATTGCATGCCAGCATCAGCTGACTGATCCGGCGTCGGCCTCACGTATCGAGCGAGGTGACGTCATGAGTATTTTTAGCCACTTCCAACAACGCTTCGAGTCCACCCGTCAGGAGGAGCTCTCGTTACAGGAGTATCTGGAGCTCTGCAAGAACGACCGCAGCGCCTACGCTTCCGCGGCCGAGCGTCTGCTCATGGCCATCGGCGAGCCGGAACTGGTCGACACCTCCAACAACTCCAGGCTGTCGCGAATCTTCTCCAACAAGGTGATCCGCCGCTATCCGGCCTTTGCCGACTTCCATGGCATGGAAGAGTGCATCGACCAGATCGTCTCCTACTTCCGCCACGCCGCCCAAGGCCTGGAAGAGAAGAAACAGATCCTCTATCTGCTCGGCCCGGTGGGTGGCGGTAAATCGTCCCTGGCGGAAAAACTCAAGCAGTTGATGGAAAAGGTGCCCTTCTACGCCATCAAGGGCTCGCCGGTCTTCGAGTCGCCCCTCGGGTTGTTCAACGCTGCCGAGGACGGCGCCATCCTCGAAGAAGACTTCGGCATTCCACGGCGCTACCTGAACACCATCATGTCCCCTTGGGCGACCAAGCGCCTGGCCGAATTCGGCGGCGATATCAGCCAGTTCAAGGTGGTCAAGCTCTACCCTTCCATCCTCAACCAGATCGCCGTGGCCAAGACCGAGCCAGGTGACGAAAACAACCAGGACATCTCGGCCCTCGTGGGCAAGGTGGATATCCGCAAACTCGAGGAATTCCCGCAGAACGACGCAGACGCCTACAGCTACTCGGGCGCACTGTGCCGGGCCAACCAGGGCCTGATGGAATTCGTCGAGATGTTCAAGGCGCCGATCAAGGTCCTGCACCCCCTGCTCACCGCCACCCAGGAAGGCAACTACAACAGTACCGAAGGCCTGGGCGCGATCCCCTACTCCGGCATCCTGCTGGCCCACTCCAACGAATCGGAATGGCACAGCTTCCGCAACAACAAGAACAACGAGGCGTTCATCGACCGGATCTATATCGTCAAGGTGCCGTACTGCCTGCGCGTCAGCGACGAGATCAAGATCTACGACAAGCTTCTGTTCAACAGCTCCCTGGCCAAGGCCCATTGCGCGCCTGACACCTTGAAGATGCTGGCCCAGTTCACCGTGCTCTCGCGCCTCAAGGAGCCGGAAAACTCCAATATCTACTCGAAGATGCGCGTCTATGACGGCGAAAACCTCAAGGACACCGACCCCAAGGCCAAGTCGATCCAGGAGTACCGCGACTCCGCCGGCGTTGACGAAGGCATGAACGGTCTCTCGACCCGCTTCGCCTTCAAGATCCTGTCCAAGGTATTCAACTTCGACCCGCACGAAGTCGCGGCCAACCCGGTACACCTGCTCTACGTACTGGAGCAGCAGATCGAGCAAGAGCAATTCCCGGCCGAAGTCCGCGAACGCTACCTGCGTTACCTGAAGGAATACCTGGCACCGCGCTACATCGAGTTCATCGGCAAGGAAATCCAGACCGCCTACCTGGAGTCCTACAGCGAGTACGGGCAGAACATCTTCGACCGCTACGTGCTCTACGCGGACTTCTGGATTCAGGACCAGGAGTACCGCGATCCGGAAACCGGCGAGATCCTCAACCGCATCGCCCTCAACGAAGAACTGGAGAAAATCGAGAAGCCGGCCGGCATCAGCAATCCGAAGGATTTCCGCAACGAGATCGTCAACTTCGTGTTGCGCGCCCGGGCCAACAACAACGGCAAGAACCCGACCTGGCTCAGCTACGAGAAACTGCGGGTCGTCATCGAGAAAAAAATGTTCTCCAACACCGAGGACTTGCTACCGGTCATCAGCTTCAACGCCAAGGCCAGCAAAGAGGACCAACAGAAACACAACGACTTCGTCACGCGCATGGTGGAACGCGGCTACACCGACAAACAGGTTCGCCTGCTTTCGGAATGGTATCTGCGGGTCAGAAAGTCCCAGTAAGAGCGGCAAGCCATAAGCCACAAGTCATAAGCCGTCCGCGGTGTGCTCCGGCACACCGCACGGCGGATGTCCGTGGTGAGTGCTGTTACTTGCAGCTTGCAGCTGTACCCCAGCTACCGGAGGGCCCATGAGCTACGTCATCGACCGACGCCTGAACGGCAAGAACAAGAGCACGGTCAACCGCCAGCGTTTCCTGCGGCGCTACCGTGACCACATCAAGAAAGCCGTCGAGGAAGCCGTGAGTCGCCGCTCCATCACCGACATGGAGCATGGCGAACAGATCAGCATCCCCGGCCGCGATATCGACGAACCCGTGCTGCACCATGGCCGTGGTGGCAAACAGACTGTCGTCCACCCAGGCAACAAGGAATTCACCGCCGGCGAACACATTGCCCGGCCTCAAGGCGGCAGCGGAGGGGGCGGCGGCCGCGGCAAGGCGGGCAATTCCGGGGAAGGCATGGACGAATTCGTCTTCCAGATCACCCAGGAGGAATTCCTCGAATTCATGTTCGAGGATCTGGAGCTGCCCAACCTGGTCAAGCGTCACCTGACCGGTACCGACACCTTCAAGACCGTACGCGCGGGGATCAGCAACGAAGGCAACCCATCGCGTATCAACATCATCCGCACCCTGCGCTCCGCCCATGCACGGCGTATTGCCCTGTCCGGCAGCAGTCGCGCCAAGCTGCGCGAAGCGAAAGAAGAGCTGGCCCGACTGAAGCGGGAAGAACCGGACAACTTCGGCGACATCCAGGAAGTCGAAGCGGAAATCGAGCGCCTCAGCGCACGTATCCACCGCATCCCCTTCCTCGATACCTTCGACCTCAAGTACAACCTGCTGGTCAAGCACCCCAACCCCAGCTCCAAGGCGGTGATGTTCTGCCTGATGGACGTTTCCGGCTCCATGACCCAGGCCACCAAGGACATCGCCAAGCGCTTCTTCATCCTTCTGTACCTGTTCCTCAAGCGCAATTACGACCGCATCGAGGTGGTGTTCATCCGCCACCACACCAGTGCCCGCGAAGTGGACGAGGAAGAGTTCTTCTATTCTCGGGAAACCGGCGGCACCATCGTTTCCAGCGCCCTGAAACTCATGCAGGAGATCATGGCCGAGCGCTACCCTGCCAACGAGTGGAACATCTACGCCGCCCAGGCGTCGGACGGTGACAACTGGAACGACGACTCGCCGATCTGCCGGGAAATCCTCAGCAAGCAGATCATGCCGTTCGTGCAGTACTACACCTATGTCGAAATCACCCCCCGCGAACATCAGGCACTGTGGTTCGAATACGAGCGCATCGGCGAGTCCTTCCCCGACACGTTCGCCCAGCAACAGCTGGTGTCGGCCGGCGATATCTATCCGGTCTTCCGTGAACTCTTCCAGCGCAGGTTAGTGACATGACCGCCAGAGAGCAGAAACGCCAACCCCTTTCCACCGGGTCCGAGTGGACGTTCGAGCTGATCCAGGCCTATGACCGCGAGATCAGTCGCCTGGCCGAGCGCTATGCACTGGACACCTATCCCAACCAGATCGAAGTGATCACCGCCGAGCAGATGATGGACGCCTACGCCTCGGTGGGGATGCCACTGGGCTATCACCATTGGTCCTACGGCAAGCACTTCCTCAGCACAGAGAAATCCTACAGCCGCGGCCAGATGGGCCTGGCCTACGAGATCGTGATCAACTCCGACCCCTGCATCGCCTACCTGATGGAGGAAAACACCATCTGCATGCAGGCATTGGTGGTGGCGCACGCCTGCTACGGGCACAACAGCTTCTTCAAGGGCAACTACCTGTTCCGCACCTGGACCGACGCCAGTTCGATCATCGACTACCTGGTCTTCGCCAAGCAGTACATCACCCTGTGCGAGGAGCGCCATGGCATCGATGCCGTGGAAGACCTGCTCGACTCCTGCCACGCCCTGATGAACTACGGAGTCGACCGCTACAAACGGCCCTACCCCATTTCCGCCGAAGAAGAACGGCGGCGGCAGAAGGATCGTGAAGAGCACCTGCAGAAGCAAATCAACGATCTGTGGCGAACCATCCCGAAAAGTGCAGACAAGATCAGCGAAAAGGACGCCGCCCGCTTCCCGGCCGAACCGCAGGAAAACATTCTCTACTTCATCGAGAAACACGCGCCGCTGCTCGAACCCTGGCAGCGCGAGATCGTCCGGATCGTGCGCAAGATTGCCCAGTATTTCTACCCGCAGCGCCAGACCCAGGTAATGAACGAAGGCTGGGCGACCTTCTGGCACTACACCCTGATGAACGACCTGTACGACGAAGGCCTGGTCACCGACGGTTTCATGATGGAGTTCCTCCAGTCCCACACCAGCGTGGTGTTCCAGCCCGGCTTCGACAGCCCCTACTACAGCGGCATCAACCCCTACGCCCTGGGGTTCGCCATGTACACCGACATCCGCCGCATGTGCGAGCACCCCACCGAGGAAGACCGCCGCTGGTTCCCGGAACTTGCCGGCAGCGACTGGCTTTCCGCGATCAAGTTCGCCATGAGCAGCTTCAAGGACGAGAGCTTCATCCTGCAGTACCTCTCGCCCAAGGTGATTCGAGATCTCAAGCTGTTCAGCATCATGGATGACGACCAGCGCGACGACCTGCTGGTCCCGGCCATCCACGACGAAAGCGGCTACCGCGTGATCCGCGAGACCCTGGCAGCGCAATACAACCTCGGCAACCGCGAGCCCAATGTGCAGATCTGGAGCATCGACCGCCGCGGCGACCGCTCCCTCACCCTTCGTCATCAACAACATGACCGCAAGCCGCTGGGCGACTCCACCGAAGAAGTACTCAAGCACCTGCATCGCCTGTGGGGCTTCGATATCCACCTGGAAACCCTGCAGGGCGACCAGATCATGAAGACTCACCACGTCCCCCCAAAGGGTGAACACGGCGACAGCGACCACGGTCGCCTGGATCTCGCCGTCGTACACCTGTAACGCCAGCCGCCTCCGGGATGTCACACAGGTTATTCTGTGGGGCATCTACGGAGGTTTTTCATGCAGATCTACAAAGTCGGCGGCGCCGTGCGCGACCGCCTGCTCGGCAGGCCGGTCACCGACAACGACTGGGTGGTGGTCGGCGCCACCGCCGAACAGATGCTGGCCCAGGGCTTTCGCCCGGTGGGCACGGATTTCCCGGTTTTCCTGCATCCGAACAGCGGTGAGGAATACGCCCTCGCCCGTACCGAACGCAAAAGTGGCGTCGGCTACGGCGGCTTCACCTTCCACGCCAGCCCGGACGTCACCCTGGAGCAGGACCTGATCCGCCGCGACCTGACCATCAACGCCATGGCCGAGGACGATCACGGCAACCTGACCGACCCTTACCACGGCAAGCAGGACCTCGATAATCGCCTGCTACGCCACGTTTCCCCGGCATTCGCCGAAGATCCCTTGCGTGTCCTCAGGGTTGCCCGCTTCGCTGCGCGCTTTGCCGGGCTGGGTTTCAGCGTCGCACCGGAAACACAGGAGTTGATGCGCCAACTCAGCGACTCCGGCGAACTCCAGGCCCTGACTCCCGAACGCAGCTGGAAAGAAATTTCCCGCGCGCTGATGGAAGATCATCCTCAGGTATTCATCCAGGTCCTGCGTGATTGCGGCGCTCTTCAGCAGCTGATTCCCGAAGTCGATGCGTTGTTCGGCGTCCCCCAGCCGCCGGCGCATCACCCGGAAATCGACACCGGCGCCCACACCCTGGCAGTGCTGGAGCAGGCCGCCCTTCACAAGCAACCGCTGACCGTACGCTGGGCCTGCCTGCTGCATGACCTGGGCAAAGGCACTACGCCAGAAGCCGAATGGCCACGGCATATCGCCCACGAACACCGCGGGCTGAAGCTGATCAACGCAGTCAACCAGCGCTTCAAGGCGCCGCGTGAGTGCCAGGAGCTGGCCATGCTGGTGGGCGAGTACCACACCCACGGGCATCGCGCACTGGAGCTGAAGCCGTCGACCCTGCTGGAGTTGCTGCAACGCTTCGATGTGTACCGGCGGCCGCAGCGCTTCGAGGAGTTCATCGTGGCTTGCGAGATGGATGCCCGTGGGCGGCTGGGCCTGGAAGATCGCCAGTACCCACAGGCGGATTACCTGCGCGGCGCGGCGGAGGCGGCGAGGAAGGTGGCGGTGCAGCCACTGGTGGAACAGGGCTACACCGGACAGGCACTGGGCGAGGCGCTGAAAAAGGCCCGCCTGAATGCGCTCAAGGCCTACAAGGAGAATGCTCTCGACTGACCGTCAGAAACGGTACTCCACCGACGTCATCACATTCCTCGGCTCGCCATACACGCCCCAGGTATCGGAATAGGCGTAGTACTTGCGGTCCAGCGCATTGTTCAGGTTGACCTTGAGGCTGAGGTCATCGGTGACCGCATACCGCGCCATCAGGTTGACCAAGGCGTAACTCCCCTGGGTGAAGGCATGCAGGTCCTGGCCATACTTGCTCTGCCAGTTCACCCCTCCCCCGACGGTGAACTTGTCCAGCACACCCGGCAGGCGCCAGGTCGTGAAGGTCTTGAGGCTGTGCCGGGGAATGTTGGTGACGATGCGCTCGTCCTCGTCGTTGGTACTGACGCTGTACGCATACCCCGCCATGAGCTGCCAGCCCTCCGCCACCTGGCCGTCCAGGGCCAACTCGACACCCTCGGTCGTAGTGCCCTTCTCGGTGCGGTAGATATCCGGATCGGCAATCCACACCGCCAGGTTGTCCTGTTCGATGCGGAACAGCGCCAAGCTGGCATTGAGCCGGTCTTCGTTGAAGCTGCCCTTGACACCCACCTCGTAGCCCACGCCCTCCTGCGGCTCCAGCGGCTTGCCATTGATATCCTTCATACCGTAGGACTGCGGATTGAAGATCTTGGTATAGCTGCCATAGACCGCCCAGGTGTCATCCAAGTCGTAAACCAGCCCGGCGTAAGGCAGGAAAATGCCGTGGCGGCTTTCGCTGCTTTGCGTAGGGGTTCCGTCGTAGGGCAGGTTTTCGCTTTCCCGCTTCCAGTCGGTGACCCGACCACCGAGCATCAAGTGGGTGTCATCGTTGAGGCTGAAGCGCGACGTCAGGTACAGCGCGTACTGGTTCTCGGTGATGTTGTTCTTGCCCACTGGCGCAAAGGCCGGTTTCGGACCGCTGCCATCCCAGTCGAGGAAGTTTCCGATAGTGCCGTCATACCCGGTCCACGGGCCTTGCCAGCCGCCTCGGTCCGGGGTGTCTTCCTTGTAGCGCGACAGCGTGGTACCGACGATCAACTCGTGCTCGCGCCCGAACAGGCTGAACGGCCCCGTGAGGTAGGCGTCCAGGTTGTTCTGCCGTGGCGTGCCACTCCAGCGATTGGGGTACATGTAGGTGCCGGCGCCGGTCTGCTGGTCGAGACCGCCGTTGAGGAACGTGGTCACCTGGTCGAAGCTGTTTTCGGTATGACTCAGCTCCACCTTCCCGCTCCAACCGTTGTCGAAGCGGTGCTCCAGCGATGTGAAGACATTGGTCACCTTGCGATCGTAGTAGGACCAGTCCGAAGCACTGTTGGTAGAACGCGACAGGTCGGTCTTCACGCCATTGGTGTAGTACACCGGGAACCCGACCCGCAGCGGGGAATTGGTATGGGAGTTGGCGTAGCTGAAGCCTGCGGTCACCAGGGTTGCGTCCGACAGATCGAATTCACTGATGCCGTAGACCAGTTGTGAATCGGATGACATGCGATCGACCCAGGAGCCCTGGTCCTTGAGATCCACCACCAGACGACCGCGAACATTGCCAGACTCGGTCAACGGGCCGGAGGCATCGAAGCCCGTGCCATAGCGGTCCCAACTGCCGGCCTCGGCGGTGACGCTGAATTGCGGCTCGTAGGTCGGACGCTTGCGGATCAGGTTGANNGTGGCGCCGCGGACGATTTCGACACGGTCGTACATCGCGGTGTACTGGGTCGAGTTGTCGATGCGCGACGAAGTCGGCACGCCATCGATCTCGAAGTTGTTGATCATGAAACCGCGAGACCAGTAGGTGTTGTTCTCCGCTCCAACGCTGGCATGGGAGACCGTAATACCCGGCGTCGCGTCCAGCACTTCGTTGAGACTGGTCAGCTTCTGGTCATCGAGGCGCTGTCGGGTCATCACCGTCAGCGTCTGCGGGGTTTCCTTCGGCGTCAGGTTCAGCCGTGTCGAACTGCTCGAGGCGTAAGTGGTGTAGAGACCGGAGCCCTCGGTGATGGAGCCGGGCGCCTTGCCGGAGATCGACACCTCGCCCAGTTGCAGCACATCCGGCGCCGTAGCCGGTATCAGCGAGTAGTTGCCATTGGCTTCGCGAACCGGCTTTAGTCCAGTTCCCACAAGCAGCCGGGAAAGACCGCCATCGATATCATGCTGCCCGGTCAGTCCCGGACTGCTTTTGCCTTCCACCAGCGACGCCGGATACGACAGCAGAATANNCCGAACTGGTTCAGCGCGCTCGCCAATGGACCGGCGGCAATGTCGAACGCCTGCGCGGTCTGCTCGGCCGCATTGACCCAGCCCGGCATCACCGCCAGCGGCCCTGCCAGCGCCATGCAGGCGATTCCCCGGGCCACTGCGACCGCCAANNATAGCGCCGCGTGGCTGTACACCCTTGCTCATGAAACGACTCCCCGATGAATGTTGGTCTTCTGGGGGTTGAGTCTCGTGAGAACGGCAAACGCACCATCCGGGCGCGAAAAATTTTTCAACTGTCCAACGTGCGAGGTTGCAGGGTTACCCAGTAACGGGTCATGGAGCGTATCTGCAGGTCAAGGGTGCGACTGACCGCAGCGAGCACGCGATCGGTATCGTCCAATGGATAGGTGCCGGAAACCCGCAGGTCGGCCAAGGCAGGGTCACACCCCAGATGGCCATGCCGGTAGCGCGACAGTTCGTCGAGGAAGTCGGACAGGCGCTGGCCGTCGGCGACGATCATGCGCTGGCTCCAGGCCAGCTCCCCATCCGCACCACGGCGACTGAAGACTTCACGTTCGCTGAAGTTCACGCGCTCGCTGGGGGCCAACGACCTGGCCGGTGCGCTGCGCGGTTCGATGCGGGCGTTGCCCTGCAACATGGCAACCTGACTGTAACCCGCCCGCTGGCGTACGCTGAACGAGCCCTCCCTCGAAATCACCGCACCTTGCTCCGTCTCCACCCGCAGCCCCTGGCTGGAACGGCCAAGGGTCACGAGGATCTCACCGCGCAGCAACCTGATCCGCCGCTGCTGGACATCGACCGCGCTGTCGGTATTGAGCTGGATCCGTGTGCCGTCCGTCAGGTTCACATCGAGCCACTCACCAATGCCAGTGCGGTGGTCGGCCAGCATCGGCGACACCACACCGGTTTCTCGTACGCCCCAGACTGTGGCGCTTGCGACGAGCAACAACGCCAGTTGCTTGACCGCCCGACGCCTCGAAACGCCACCCGCCAGAGTCGCACTGGCCAATGGCCGATGCTGGCGAATCTCGCTCATGCGCTGTCCGAGGTTTTCCGCGCGCAGCCAGGCCTGCTCATGCAGCGGGTGAACCTGGCGCCAGTGCAGGCATGCCGCGCGGGTTTCTTCGCTGACCTGCGGCTCCAGCAATTCCAGGTACCAGAACATCGCCTGCTCGGCGATCTCCAGGGTGATACCTCCGGCTGCCGCAGTCATGCCAGGTCCAGCCCGGTATCGAGCAGGATGCAGCGAGCCCCCGCCTTGGCGATATAGCGCTTGGCGGTGGACGCCGACACGCCAAGGCGCTCGCCAATCTGCACATGGCTCAGGCCATCCAGCTGCGACCAGAGAAATGCCTGACGCACAGGACGCTCCAGTCGCTCAAGCACGGCATCCAGTTCCATCAGGGTTTCCAGAAGAATGGCCTGGGTTTCCAGATCAGGCGCCAAGGCTTCGGGCAGCGCGGCCAAGGCTTCGAGCCAGGCACGCTCGAGCTTCTGCCGGCGGAAGTGATTGGAAAGCACACTCTGCGCCACCGTGGCCAGGAAGCTGCGCGGAGCATGGATTTCGAGGGGGTGGTCTTTCGCGAGCAGGCGCAGGAAGGTGTCCTGGGCGAGGTCGGCAGCACTATGTGAACAATTGAGGCGGCGCCGAAGCCAGTTCAGCAGCCAGCGATGCTGCGTGTCATACAACGCCGCGATATCGGTAATACCGGTCTGAGAGGGAGAGGACATTGGCGGCGGCACGCAGTAGGAAAAGGGATTTTGACGCGAATGATAAGGCTTATCATGTGCATCGCAACCCCTTGCCGCAAGGATCAGCCGTTGCCGTGGGTCAACTGCTGGTCATGCCAGAAGAAGGAAACAGGCGCCAGCACCTGGTCGATCCGTGCCTCATCCCACAGTTGCGCCATGCTCTTGCCTGCACCGGGATGCAGCAACTGCGGCGCAATCAACGAAAGCGGCCAGAGCACGAAGGCATTTTTCAGGATTTCGGCGCGGGGCAGGATCAAGCCATCGAAATTGCCGTGCAGATCACCGTACATCAGCACGTCGATGTCCAGTGGCAACCCCTTGCGCTCGGGGGCGTAGCGGCCGTTGTCGGCCTCGATGAACTTCAGCCGGCGATCCAGTTCGATCAGCGGCATGTCGGTCAGGCCGGTCACCACCAGATTGAAGAAGGGCCCACTCTTGATCCCTACCGCCTGGCTTTCGAAGACCGACGAGCATTGCATCTGCTGGAGAAATCCGGCCAGCGCATCGAGGCCGGCGGTCAGGTGCCGCTCGCGCTCGACATTGCTGCCGAGGCCCAGGTAAACCCGTGTCAGAGGCATCCGCGCTCGATCTCCACACCAACACCGCCGGTCGCCGCAGGCACTGCGCCGGGCTTGGTCAGTTTCAGTCGCAGCCAGGGAATGGTGAATTCTTCCATCAGCACCTGGGCCAGGCGCTCGGCGAAGGTTTCCACCAGCTGGAACTGCGCCTGCTCGGCGAAGGCCTGAATCCGCGAGGACACGCTGGCATAGTCCAGCGCCAGGGTCAGGTCGTCCCCCGCCGCCGCCGGGCGGTTATCCCAGGCGAACTGCAAGTCGAGGCGCAGGCATTGGCGAATGCCACGCTCCCAGTCGTAGGCGCCGATCACGGTATCGACTTCCAGTCCTTCGATGAACACTCTGTCCAAGCACTTCTCTCCACAGCACGACAAGGGCGCCTTGCGCCGTTAGAATCTGGGGCGTCCTTGCCCGGAATAGTTAGCATGTTTTGGTTACTGGCGATNNCCTACCTGCTCGGCTCTCTGTCCTTCGCCATCGTCCTCAGCCGCCTGAGCGGCAGCCCCGACCCGCGCATGAGCGGTTCGGGCAATGCCGGCGCCACCAACATGCTGCGCCTGGCGGGGCGGAAACTGGCGATCCTGACCCTGCTCGGCGACCTGTGCAAGGGCCTGGTGCCGGTCCTGCTTGCACAGATGGCTGGTCTGGACCAGCAACAACAGGCCTGGATCGNNGTTTCCGCTGTACTTCCGTTTCCGCGGCGGCAAGGGCGTCGCCACCGCCGCCGGCATGTTGCTGGGCCTGTACCCTCCGGCCGCGCTGCTGGCCATCGGCAGCTGGCTACTGATCTTCTACCTCACCCGCACCAGCTCGCTGGCGGCGCTGATAGCCACGCCGCTGACCTTGCCATTGCTGGCCTGGCGCGAGCCGGAAGCGCTACTGCCGATGACCTTGCTGACCCTGCTCATCGTCTGGCGCCACCGCGGCAATCTGCGCGACCTGTTTGCCGGACGCGAACGCCATTTCTAGATCGCCTTCAAGGTTTCCATCGGCCAGCGTGCCTGCACGCTGATCGCCAGGGTTTCCTGCTGGCCGGCGGCCAGGCGCTGGCAACCAGCGTAGGCAATCATCGCGCCGTTATCGGTACAGAACTGCGGGCGAGCGTAGAAAACGTTGCCCTTGAGACCGGCGGTCATCGCCTCCAGCGAAGCCCGCAACGCCTTGTTGGCACTCACGCCACCAGCGATCACCAGACGCTTGAGACCGGTCTGCTTCAAGGCTCGGCGACACTTGATGGTCAGAGTCTCCACGACTGCCTGCTCGAAGGCCAGCGAGATGTCGCAACGAGTCTGTTCTCCGTCGTCCCCAGCCCTCTGGCACTGCTGCCAGGTGTTCAAGGCGAAGGTTTTCAGGCCGCTGAAGCTGAAGTCCAGGCCTGGTCGATCGGTCATCGGCCGCGGGAAGACGAAACGGCCTGGCACGCCCTGGGTCGCCAGGCGGGCGATTTCCGGACCGCCGGGATAATTGAGGCCGATCAGCTTGGCGGTCTTGTCGAACGCTTCGCCGGCGGCGTCGTCCAGGGACTCGCCGAGCAGCTCGTAGCGACCGATGCCATCGACCCGGACCAATTGCGTATGGCCGCCGGAAACCAGNNAGAACGGGAATTCCGGTGGCCGCCCTTCGAGCATTGGCGCCAGCAGGTGACCTTCCATATGATGCACGCCCAGCGCCGGGATACCCCAGGCAAAGGCCAGCGCCTGGGCGCAGGAGGCACCGACCAGCAATGCGCCGACCAGGCCCGGGCCTGCGGTGTAGGCGATGGCGTCGATGTCGGTGGCGACGCAGTCGGCCTCGGCCAGGACCTGGCGGATCAGCGGCAGCATGCGCTTTACGTGGTCGCGGGAGGCAAGCTCCGGCACCACGCCGCCGTAGACGCGGTGCAGGTCGATCTGGCTGAACAGCGCGTCGGCCAACAGGCCGCGCTCGCTGTCATAGAGGGCGACGCCGGTTTCATCGCAGGATGTTTCCAATCCCAGTACTAGCATGGGTTCTTGCCTTGTCGAGGCTGAATTCGAAGGCGCGCATGATAGTCCCCGCTCCCCATGCCGACCAGCGGTTTTCGATCAGAGGCTTTGCATTCCGGCTGGGTAAGGGTTAACATCCGCAACCCTTAAAAACCGACGTACTCCAGCGCACATTTTCTGCCACGAGTTCGTTGACCCCGGTAATGAATGAAGGTAGCTCTGGATGCCAGCCGTCAAAGTTAAAGAGAACGAACCCTTCGACGTAGCTCTGCGTCGTTTCAAGCGCTCCTGCGAAAAAGCCGGTGTACTGGCTGAAGTTCGTAGCCGCGAATTTTACGAGAAGCCGACTTCCGAGCGTAAGCGCAAAGCAGCTGCTGCTGTTAAGCGTCACGCCAAGAAAGTTCAGCGCGAACAGCGCCGCGCCGTCCGTCTGTACTAATTAACAGACGTTCGTCGCAAGCTTCTGCCTAGCCCGGCTCAACGCCGGGCTGCCGGCAGGACTTCAAGCTGTTCACTCCTGCCACGACACCTGTCGTATCGCTGGAGACGCCCGATCTGGTTCCCAGTGCGGGCAAGTCTGCTCAAATCGTCAGAACTGGCCTTACCGCCAGCCGTGCACGTCAACACTGACGGGCCCTCACGGGTTACCGACGAGCACATCTTCTTTTCCGTTTCTTGCGTTTGCCATTCAAGCATTGCCTTGGATGCACCCTCGTTCCCGTAGCATTAGCGATAGACTTCGATATCGCCTGATGACGAGAGAGCCATGGCCGGGCTGATTCCCCAAAGTTTCATTGACGACCTTCTCAACCGCACCGATATCGTCGATGTGGTGAGTTCACGCGTCCAGCTGAAAAAGGCCGGTAAGAACCTCACCGCCTGCTGCCCGTTCCACAAGGAAAAGACCCCGTCCTTCAGCGTCAGCCCGGACAAGCAGTTCTATTACTGCTTCGGTTGCGGCGCCGGCGGCAATGCTCTCGGCTTCATCATGGACCACGACAACCTGGACTTTCCCCAGGCTGTCGAGGAACTGGCGAAAGCCGCCGGCATGGAAATTCCCCGGGAAGAAAGCGGTCGCGGACACAAGCCGCGCCAGCCGACGGATTCGCCGCTCTACCCGCTTCTCACCGCAGCCGCCGAGTTCTACCGGCAGGCACTGAAAAGCCACCCGACCCGCAAAGCCGCCGTGGAGTACCTCAAGGGCCGGGGCCTGTCCGGGGAAATCGCCCGCGACTTCGGCCTCGGTTTCGCACCTCCGGGCTGGGACAACCTGTTCAAGCACCTGAGCAGCGACAACCTGCAGCAAAAGGCAATGATCGACGCCGGCCTGCTGATCGAGAACGCCGAGAGCGGCAAGCGCTACGACCGCTTCCGCGACCGGGTGATGTTCCCGATCCGCGACAGCCGTGGCCGGGTCATCGCCTTCGGCGGTCGGGTCCTCGGCGACGACAAGCCCAAGTACCTGAACTCTCCGGAAACCCCGGTGTTCCACAAGGGACAGGAGCTGTACGGGCTATACGAGGCGCGCAAGTTCAATCGCAACCTGGACGAGATCATCGTCGTCGAAGGCTACATGGACGTGATCGCCCTCGCCCAGCAAGGCCTGCGCAATGCGGTGGCGACCCTGGGTACTGCGACCAGCGAAGAGCACCTCAAGCGCCTGTTCCGCGTGGTCCCCAGCGTGCTGTTCTGCTTCGACGGCGACCAGGCTGGCCGCAACGCCGCCTGGCGCGCCCTGGAAGCCACGCTGTCGAGCCTGCAGGACGGACGCAAGGCGCGCTTCCTGTTTCTTCCCGAGGGCGAGGACCCGGATACCCTGGTCCGCGCCGAGGGCACCGATGCCTTCCGTGCCCGCATCAACCAGCACGCCCAGCCCCTGGCAGACTACTTTTTCCAGCAACTGACCGAGGAAGCCGACCCGCGCTCGCTGGAAGGCAAGGCCCATATGGCCACCCTCGCCGCGCCGCTGATCGACAAAGTGCCAGGTGCGAATCTGCGCGCGCTGATGCGCAATCGCCTGAAGGAAATCACCGGGCTGGACAGCCAGCAGGTCGAGCAACTGACCCAGAGCGCCCCGCGGGAAAGCGCGCCACCGGCCTATGATCCGGGCATCGACTATGACGCGATTCCCGACTACAGCCCGGACTACAGCGACTTCCATCACCCGGAGCATTTCCAGCCCCAGGCGCAGCCGCAATGGGCACCGAACCAGGGCGGCGGCCAGCAGAAGAAGAAATGGGACGGCAAGCCCTGGGACAACAAGAAGGGCAAGGGCAAACCCTGGGATCGCAACGGCCAGCAACAGAATCATCCGCCGCGGGTGCCGACCTCGGTCGAACCACCGACGCTCAGCGCCCTGCGCACCCTGCTGCACCACCCGACGCTGGCGCGCAAGGTCGAAGACGCCAGCCATATCGCCGACGAAGAGCACGTCTACGCACAGCTGCTGGTGGCGCTGCTGGAAGCGCTGCAGAAGAATCCTGAGCTACGCTCATTACAGTTGATTGCGCGCTGGCACGGCACCGAACAGGGTCGCCTGCTGCGGGCGCTGGCGGAAAAGGAATGGTTGATCGATGCCGACAACCTTGAACAACAGTTTTTCGACACTATAACTAGCTTGTCCGCTCGCCAACGCGAGCGCAGCCTGGAACATCTGCTGCGGAAAGCACGTCAAGGCGAATTGAGCGCAGAAGAGAAAAATCAGCTGCGCGACCTCCTGAGTCGCAATGTTCCCGCACAAACCCCGACCTCAACTGGCGCGTGAGGTCCATGCTCGGGTATAATCCTCGGCTTGTTTTTTTGCCCGCCAAGACCTTCAGTGGATAGGGTGTTATGTCCGGAAAAGCGCAACAGCAGTCTCGCATCAAAGAGTTGATCACCCGCGGTCGTGAGCAGGGCTACCTGACTTACGCGGAGGTCAACGACCACCTGCCGGAGGATATTTCAGATCCGGAACAGGTGGAAGACATCATCCGCATGATCAACGACATGGGGATCAACGTATTCGAGAGTGCTCCGGATGCGGATGCCCTTTTGTTGGCCGAAGCCGATACCGACGAAGCCGCGGCCGAAGAAGCCGCCGCTGCGCTGGCGGCCGTGGAAACCGACATCGGTCGCACCACCGACCCGGTCCGCATGTACATGCGCGAAATGGGTACCGTCGAACTCCTGACCCGTGAAGGCGAAATCGAAATCGCCAAGCGGATCGAGGAAGGTATCCGTGAAGTCATGAGCGCCATCGCTCACTTCCCCGGCACTGTCGAACACATCCTCAGCGAATATGATCGCGTCACCGTTGAAGGCGGCCGCCTGTCGGACGTCCTGAGCGGTTACATCGACCCGGATGACGGCATTGCCGCTCCCGCCGAAATGCCTCCGCCCGTTGACCCCAAGGCAGCTCCTGCTGCGGACGGCGATGACGAGGACGAGGAAAAGGACGAGAACAGCGAGGAAGAGGAAGAGACCGAAAGCGGTCCCGATCCTGAAATCGCTCGCCAGCGTTTCGGCGCCGTCGCCGAGCAACTGGAAGCCACCGTCAAGATCCTGAAAAAGCATGGTCGCGGCAGCAAGCAAGGCGTTGCCGAGCTGCTGGCCCTGGCCGAGCTGTTCATGCCGATCAAGCTGGTACCGAAGCAGTTCGAAGGCCTGGTCGAGCGCGTTCGCAGCGCCCTGGACCGCCTGCGTGCCCAGGAACGCGCAATCATGCAGCTGTGCGTCCGTGACGCCCGCATGCCACGCGCCGACTTCCTGCGTCTGTTCCCGAGCAACGAAGTCGACATGACCTGGAGCGGCGACCTCTCCAAGCGCAGCACCAAGTGGGCCGAAGCCCTAGGCCGCCTGGACGCCGACATCGTGCGTTGCCAGCAGAAGCTGGTAGACCTCGAGGCCGAGACCGGCCTGACCATCGCCGAGATCAAAGACATCAACCGTCGCATGTCGATCGGTGAAGCCAAGGCTCGTCGTGCCAAGAAGGAAATGGTCGAGGCCAACCTGCGTCTGGTTATCTCGATCGCCAAGAAGTACACCAACCGCGGCCTGCAGTTCCTCGACCTGATCCAGGAAGGCAACATCGGCCTGATGAAGGCGGTGGACAAGTTCGAATACCGTCGCGGCTACAAGTTCTCGACCTACGCCACCTGGTGGATTCGTCAGGCGATCACCCGCTCGATCGCCGACCAGGCACGCACCATCCGTATTCCGGTGCACATGATCGAGACGATCAACAAGCTCAACCGCATTTCCCGGCAGATGCTGCAGGAAATGGGTCGCGAACCGACTCCGGAAGAGCTGGGCGAGCGCATGGAAATGCCTGAGGACAAGATCCGCAAGGTACTGAAGATCGCCAAAGAGCCGATCTCCATGGAAACGCCGATCGGTGACGACGAAGACTCCCATCTGGGCGACTTCATCGAAGACTCGACCATGCAGTCGCCAATCGATGTGGCCACCGTCGAAAGCCTCAAGGAAGCCACCCGTGACGTGCTCTCGGGCCTGACCGCACGCGAAGCCAAGGTGCTGCGCATGCGTTTCGGTATCGACATGAACACTGATCACACCCTCGAAGAAGTCGGCAAGCAATTCGATGTGACCCGCGAGCGGATCCGTCAGATCGAAGCCAAGGCGCTGCGCAAGCTGCGTCACCCGACGCGAAGCGAGCATCTGCGCTCCTTCCTCGACGAGTAACAAGACGAACCCCGGCCACCGCCGGGGTTTTTCTTTTGTGCGACCGAAAGCTGCCTGTCGCCCGCGCCCCTGAAGGCAAAATGCCCGTCTACACTCGAATCTATCCATTCGTTCGACGAGGCCGCTATGCCGAGATTGCCGGCCCTTCTGCTGTCGCTCCTGACCTTCTGGAGCGCTGCGGCCGGCGCCTTGACCCTGACCGATGAAGAGCAGGCGTGGCTCGATGCCCATCCGGACCTGCGACTCGGCATTGATGCCTCATGGCTACCCTTCGAATACCGGGACCAGGAAGGCCACTACCAGGGACTGGCCGCCGACTACATTGCCGTGATTCAGGAGCGCCTGGGCATCAACTTCGTCCTGGGCGCCCCCGCCAGCTGGACACAGGTACTCGAACAGGTCCAGAACAAGGAAATCGACCTGTTGCCCGGGATCATGTCGACTCCGGAGCGCCAGGCCTATCTGTCATTTACCCGCCCCTACCTGGACTTCCCGATCGTCATCCTTGCCCACGAAGGCGGCCCGCGCCCCAACTCGATCAAGGACCTCTACGGCCTGAAAATCGCCGTAGTGGAAAACTACGCCCCCCACGAACTGCTGCGCACCCACTACCCCGACCTGAATCTGGTGGCCCTGCCCAATGTCAGCTCGGCGCTGCAGGCTCTGGCCACCGATGAGGTCGACGCGGTCGTCGGCGATCTCGCCTCAAGCGTCTGGAGTCTGCGCGAGCTGAAACTGGAAGGGCTTTATGTCAGCGGCCAGACACCCTACCGCTATCAACTGGCCATGGGTTCACCACAGGAGAACAAGATCCTCATCGGCATCCTCGACAAAGTGATCGCCGATATGACCCCCGAGGAAATCGCCAGCATCCAGGAGCGCTGGGTCGGCAAGGTGCTCGAGCAGCGCCCGCTGTGGCGCGACCTGCTGCTCTATGGCCTGCCAGGCGTGCTGTTCCTGATAGCGCTGCTGGCAGCGGTAATTCGCGTCAATCGCCGCCTCAGTTCGGAAATTTCCCGGCGCATTGCTCTGGAACAGGAACTGCGCAGCAGCGAATACCACTATCGCGGCCTGGTGGAGAGCCTTTCGGCCATCGCCTGGGAAGCCGACGCCAACGATTTCACCTACAACTACGTCTCGCCCCACGCCGAGGACCTGCTCGGCTACCCCCTGACCGACTGGCTCACCCCTGGTTTCTGGCGCTCCATCCTGCACCCCGACGACGCCCTCTGGGCCCAGGCCTACTGCGACGCCGAAAGCGCCGCCGGCCGCGACCATAGCCTGGACTACCGGGTCATCCGCGCCGATGGCCGGATCTTGTGGATCCGCGACATCGTCAGCCTGATCGAACACGGCCACAAGCCGGTAATGCGCGGCCTGATGATCGATATCAGCGAGACCAAGCACACCGAACAGGCCCTGCGCCTGTCCGAACAGAAGTTCGCCTCGGTCTTCCACCAGTGCCCGGATATCCTGGTGATCGCCCGCCTCAGCGACGGCTGCCTGCTGGAGGTCAACGAGACCTTCGAGGAGCAGATCGGGCTGACGCCCGCCGATGTGCTCGGACGCACCGCCACCGAGCTGAATATCTGGGGCGTCGAAGACATCGGCCCGAGCCTTCTGCAGCGCCTGCAACGCGGCAGCGTGCGCAATCTGGAAATGACCTTCCGCCGTAGCAACGGCCAATTGTTCACCGGCCTGATTTCCGCCGAATCCTTCGACCTGGAAAGCACTCCCGCGCTGGTGGTGGCAGTACGCGATATCAGTCAACTCAAGGAAACCCAGGAGCAGTTGCAGATTTCCGAAGAGAAGTTCGCCAAGGCCTTCCACGCCTCCCCCGACGGCATGCTGCTGTCGAGGCAAAGCGATGGCCTGCTGCTGGAGGTCAATGAAGGCTTTTCCCGCCTGACCGGCTTCGACATGCAGGCCTCCCTCGATCACACGGCGATCGACCTAGGGATCTGGGTCGACCTCAACGAGCGTCGACAGATGCTCGAACTGCTCAAGAAAGACGGCTTCGTTCGCGACTTCAGCTGCAACCTGCGCCGATCCGATGGTGAGATCCGTCTCTGCGAACTGTCAGCCAGACCGCTGCCCATCGGTGGCACCGACTGCATGCTGACCATCGCCCGCGACATCACCGACCGTCACCAGATGCAGGAAAAGCTGCAACTGGCCGCCACCGTCTTCGAAAATACCGCCGAAGGCGTGCTGATCACCGATACCGAACAGCGCATCAGCGCGGTCAATCGGGCGTTCACCGAGATCACCGGTTATAGCGAAGCCGAAACCCTGGGTCGTACACCACGCCTGCTGGCCTCGGGTCAGCATGACAGCGCCTTCTACGCCGCGATGTGGTACCAGCTAAATGCCGACGGGCATTGGCAAGGCGAAATCCTCAACCGGCGCAAGAACGGCGAGCTCTACCCTGCCTGGCTGACCATCAGCGCCGTGCGCAATCCGGACCTGGGGACCACCCATTTCGTCGCGGTATTCGCCGATATCTCCAGCCTCAAGCACGCCCAGGCGAAGCTCGACTACCAGGCCCACCACGATCCGCTCACCGGCCTGCCCAACCGCACCCTGTTCGAAAACCGCCTGCTGGCCGCGCTGAGTTGCTCGCAGGCGTCGAGCCGCCAGGGCGCGGTGCTGTTTCTCGACCTGGACCGCTTCAAGCACATCAACGACAGCCTCGGCCACCCGGTGGGTGACCTCCTGCTCAAGGCCATCGCCCACCGCCTCAAGGAGCAGGTTCGCGACATCGATACCGTGGCTCGCCTTGGCGGCGACGAGTTCATCATTCTCCTGCCAGGCCTGCATCAGGCCAGCGACGCCGAGCACATCGCGCAAAAAGTCCTGGCCTGCTTCAACGCGCCGTTCCAGGCCGGCGATCACGAGTTCTTCTCCAGCGCCAGCATCGGCATCAGCCTGTATCCGCAGGACGGCAGCGACGTCGCCTCGCTGATCCGCAACGCCGATGCCGCGATGTACCGCTCCAAGGCCAAGGGCCGCAACCGCGTCGAGGCCTATACCCGCGACCTCACTGCCCAGGCCAGCGAGCGCATCGCCCTCGAACACGAACTGCGCCGGGCCATCGAGCGCAACGAGCTGAGCCTGTGCTTCCAGCCCAAACTGAGCCTCAAGACCCAACGCCTGGTCGGCGCCGAAGCATTGATCCGCTGGACCAACCCGACCTTCGGCGAAGTCCCGCCCGAACACTTCATCCCGCTCGCGGAAGAGAACGGCATGATCCTGCAACTGGGCGACTGGGTACTGGAGCAGGCCTGCCGCCAGATGCAGGCATGGAAACGTCAATACCAGGCCTTCGGCCCGCTCTCGGTCAACCTAGCCGGCGCCCAGTTGCGTCAGCCCGGGTTGGTGCGGCGCATCGAGCAATTGCTCAAGACCTATCAGCTCAAGGCCGGCGAACTGCAACTGGAAATCACCGAAAACTTCATCATGAGCCAGGCCGAAGAAGGCCTCGCCATCCTTCACCAGCTCAAGCGTCTCGGCGTGCAACTGGCGATCGACGACTTCGGCACCGGCTACTCGTCCCTCAGCTACCTCAAGCGCCTGCCGCTGGACATCCTCAAGATCGACCAATCCTTCATCCGCGGCCTCCCCGACGACCCCAACGACGCCGCCATCGCCCGCGCCATCATTGCCCTCGGTCGCAGCCTGCAACTGACGGTCATCGCCGAAGGGGTCGAAACCGACGCCCAGCAACAATTTCTTGCCAATGAAGGGTGCGAACAGATCCAGGGCTACATCGTCAGCCTGCCGCTGCCGGCACAGGCTTTCGCCGAGTCGTTCTTGCGCATAGTTCTTTCCGATCTTTCGGATGGCACTGCATGGAATCCCTCGATATAATCCGCGACCACTGGGGCCTATAGCTCAGTTGGTTAGAGCAGAGGACTCATAATCCTTTGGTCCACGGTTCGAGTCCGTGTGGGCCCACCAGATACGACAAAGCCGCGCATATGCGCGGCTTTTGTGTTTTCTGTGGTGCGTCGCTTAAACCCAGTCTTCGTAAACAAGACCATCCACACGACCGAACTCACGCACGTTGTTTGTCACCAGCGTACAACCCGTGGCGACTGCGTGACCCGCGATAGCAGTGTCGTTCGGACCGATGGGCGTACCGGCCTTGGTCAACGCACTCATGACCTCGATGGTGCCGTCGACTGCCTGCTGATCCCATGGCAATACGGCATCCAGCCGCTTCACAAATTCATCAACCAGCGTCTTGTGCTTGGTCGATGCCTTCTTGCCGATCTGGCCGTAGCGCATTTCTGCATAGGTAATGGCCGAAATGACAATGCGGTTGCCGCGCACTACCTCATCGGACAGACGCTTTATCACCGTTTCCGGATGCTCGCGCATGATGAATGAACAAATGCAGGTGTCGAGCATGAAAGTGGTCACAGGTTGAACCTGCCTTCATCGCCGGCCACCGCGGGGCGCTCCTGCAGAAAATCATCATCGGCCTTGGGCAGATCGGAAAAAGAGCCCCAGGAGGGTCGAACGGGCCGCAGCGTGATTACGTCACCTTCACGTGAAATCTCAAGCTCTCCAACCCCCTCGTAGGCCATATCGGCAGGCAATCTGACCGCCTGATTCTTGCCATTCTTGAAAATAGAGACGGTACGCATGGCTTTTACTCACAGGCATATGTTTGACATAGGCCAAATATAGTTTGGCCCTTTAACATAGGCAAGGCATAGGCCTGAAACTTCTTTGCCTTATTCCCCACTCAGCCCATGTGATCGTACAACTCCATCAGCTATGATGACGGTTATTTTTCTACGTGAATGACAAGGCATGACAGAGCAGCAGGTACAGGTGCGGGGCCGGCGCAAGCCGCGTAGCCTGGCCCAGGAACTGGTCGCGGTGCTGACCGAGCGGATTCGTAGCGGGCAGTTGAAACGCGGCGACAAGCTTCCCACCGAGTCGCAGATCATGGCCGAGGAAGGCGTGAGCCGTACGGTGGTACGAGAAGCCATCTCGCGGCTGCAGGCGTCCGGCCAGGTCGAGACGCGCCACGGTATCGGCACCTTTGTGCTGGACCAGCCCGCCGGCGGCAGCTTCCGCATCGACCCGGCCACCATCGTGACCCTGCGCGAAGTGCTGGCGGTGCTGGAGTTGCGCATCGCAC
>DQAA01000270.1:4168-4308 GCA_003523465.1 Pseudomonas sp. | reverse complement strand
CCGCTCCCACAGGGTCCGCGTTATGCTTTCGGCTTTTCAGCCTTTCTTCAGCGTCTCCTTCGGATACTCCCCGAACAACCCATGATACGACTGGGAAAACCGCCCCAGATGCCAGAACGACCAGCGCATCGCCACCTCGG
>DQAA01000270.1:3960-4154 GCA_003523465.1 Pseudomonas sp. | reverse complement strand
ATTCAGGCGCCGATTGCGCAGCCACACCGTCGGCGGCATGTCGGCATAGCGCATGAACGATTGCTGCAGATGCCGCACCGACACCCCCGCCGCATCCGCCAGGTCCTGCACGCCGAAGCAGTCCTGCGGGCAGTCGTTGACCACCTCCTTGACCCGCTCCACCACGCGGCGCATATGACACTCCGCCCGCCCTC
>DQAA01000270.1:0-3939 GCA_003523465.1 Pseudomonas sp. | reverse complement strand
GAAACCCGGTGCGTCCACATCCACCTGGCCGCTCACCGCCTCGGCCAGCACGCCGCTGAGTGAGCTGGCGAAGGCATTGCAGCCGGTGGAGCGCAACGGCTGCAGCACCAACCGGCGAAACTCCGCCGCCGAACGCTGCCAGGTCGCCGGCTGCTTCAGCACCACCGCCACCTCGCGGTAGTTCTCCGGGGTGACCCAGGCATTACGAGTCTGGCCGTCGAGCAGGTAGAGGGCGTTGTCGCTCATGTCGAAGCTGAACACCAGGGCGTCGGCCGGGGCATGGAATTCCTGCTCGACCCGCAGGTTCATGCGTTCCTCGTACAGCTCGACACCGGCCGTCTCGGCATGTACCAGGCGACCGTGGAAGCGCCCGGCGGACATCTGCGTGTACTGCTCCTGCCAACCCGGCAAGGCGACGCGGTGCTCGTTGACCTCCTGAGCCTCCAGCACCGTGATCGTCATAGCCCACATCCCGCAGTGTTGAATTTATTGAACGCTAGGTTAGTTCCGGACGGGTTTCGTGTGCAAGACGGGTTTCATCACGGATCCAGGCCATGAACGCCTCGACCTCAGGACGCCGCGCCCCTTCGTCCAGAGTCACCAGGTAATAGGCAAACCGCGCCGGCCACGGCTTGTCCAGCACCTGCACCAGGCGGCCTGCGGCGATTTCCTCCGCCGCATATTGCTCGGGCACCAGCGCCAGCCCCTGCCCGGCCACGGCGGCGCGAATCAGCAAGTAATCGTCATCGAACGCGGTCCCTCGCTCGGCCCGAGGATCCTCGGCGACACCGTGGGCGCCCAGCCACAACACCCAATCGGCGCGGTCGGCGTCCTGCAGCAACGGCCACTCCAGGCAATCCGCCGGTTCGACCAGGCCGGGCCGTGAAGCGAACAGTGCCGGGCTTGCCACCGGCAACAGCACCGGCGCCATCAATGGCTCGCAGAACAGCCCCGGATAGTCGCCCAGCCCGTGGCGAATGGCGATATCCACCCGCTCCTGACGCAGGTCCACCAATGCCCCCGAGGCCTCGACCCGCACCTCGATATGTTCGTGACGCTCGGTGAAACGTCCCAGCCGCGGCACCAGCCAGGAGGCGGCGAACGAGGGCACGGTACTGACGGTGACGGTCGGGCGCACGCGGTCCGTTTCCAGGGTATGCAGGGCGCTCTCGATCTGTTCGAACGCGGCCAGCAGTTGCGGCCAGGCCTTCTGTCCGGCCTCGGTCAGTTGCATGCCGTTGCGCCCGCGGATAAACAGCGGCACGCCGAGCCGCTCTTCCAGCTGGCGGATCTGCTGGCTGACCGCACCCGGTGTCACCCCAAGGGACTCGGCGGCGTGCTTGACGCTGCCGAAGCGCCCGACCTGGGTGAAAGCACGCAGGGCCAGCAAAGGGAGAATGCTGTTCATGGTTTAGTTTTTCTAAATTCAGGCTTCACGATTCATCGTTTTCCAGCGTCAGCTTCATCGGGGAATATCGTCGCCACAGTGCGCCAGGCAGTTTAGGCCAGCTCACTCAACAAGCGAAACCGCCCCGAACAAGGATGCCGCCAATGCTTCACCTGTACACCGACAGCTCGCCCAACGGCTTCAAGATCACCATCGCCCTGGAAGAACTGGGCCTGCCCTATCGGCTGCACCACGTCCATATCGATCACGGTGAACACCGCACTGCGGAATTCCTCGCGCTCAACCCTTACGGACGCATCCCGGTGCTGCGCGACGAACAACGCGACATCACGCTGTTCGAATCGGCCGCGATCCTGCTGTACCTCGCCGACCTCAGCGGACAGTTGCTGCCCGAAGATCATCGGGCGCGCTGGGAAGCGATCACCTGGCTGCAGTTCCACGCCGCCAGCGTCGGCCCGCTGCTCGGCCAGCGCGTGCACTTCGAGCTGTTTGCCGATACGCCCCTGCCCGCAGCCATCGAGCGCTACCGGGACTTGACCGAGGCGGCTTTCAGCGTGCTCGACCAGCGCCTGGCCACGCGCACCTGGCTGGCGGGCGAGTACTACTCCATCGCCGATATCGCGCATTTCGGCTGGAGCCATATCGCCCGCCTGGTGGGCTTCGACTTCAGCCATCACCGCCATCTCGATGCCTGGCACCAGCGTGTCGCCGCCCGTCCGGCGGTGCAGCGCGGCATTGTCATCCCCGCACCGGCCACGGGTGCCTGAGGCACAAGGAACGTCACTTATGAACGACTCGTTTGTCACTCCGCGCCTGACCGGCGCACCCATGGCCAGGTTCCATGCTCATCCTGGTTACCGGCGCATGTTCGCCCCGGAGCGCCTGACTCTTGGCCTGTTCCTGCCCCTGCGCTTTTACCAGGGGCGCATGGAGGTGCTGGCGGGCCAGGCCGACCTGGTGGGCAGCATCGACCGGCTTGGTTTCGCCGCCGTCTGGGTCCGCGACGTGCCCTTGTACGATCCGGCCTTCGGCGACGCCGGCCAGGTCTTCGACCCCTTCACCTACCTGGCCTTTCTAGCCGCCCGTACGCGCAACGTGGCACTGGCTACCGGGAGTGCCATTTTTACCCTGCGTCACCCCATCGACCTGGCAAAGGCGGCAGCGAGTATCGACCGACTGTCCGGCGGGCGCCTGGTGATGGGGATTGCCTCCGGTGACCGGCCAATCGAGTTTCCTGCCTACGGCATCGACCGTGCGCAGCGGGGTGAACGCTTCGCCGAAGCGGTGAAGTGCTTCCGTCAATTGCTCGGCCCCGGTCCCTTGGCGCTGGACTCGCCACTCGGTCGCTTCACCGGGGCGCAACTGCTGCCCGACCCGGCGACGGGTAGTATCCCGCTGATCGTCACCGGCTCGTCCGGCCAATCGCTGGAATGGATCGCCGAACAGGCCGACGGCTGGCTCACCTACCCCGACGCAACCCACAACGAACGCGGGCCGCAGCACCTGGCGGAAAAGATCCGCGCCTGGCGCGAGCTGATCCGCGATGGCGGCTTCCGTCCGCACATGACCAATGAATGGCTGGACCTGGTCGACGACCCGGACTACCCGCGTACCCCCGTTCAAGGCGGCTACATACTGCGCACGGGTCGCAAGGGGCTGATCGATCTGCTGGAGCGCTGGCAGGCGGCGGGCGTCAATCATGCGGCGCTGGGCATCCAGCACTCGCAAAGGCCGCCCGCCGAGGTCATCCAGGAGCTGGCTGAAGAAGTGCTTCCGCATTTCCCTTCGCTGCCAGGGCCACCTGCATTGCCTGGCGATTGGTAGCGATCACTTCTGACTCAACGCCACCACCGAAACGCCGGAGGCGACGAAGGTCACCCCGGCGCCGATATTCAGGCCATTGACCACCCGTGGGCGATTGCGGATCGCATTGGTCAGTGCCGAAGCGAATACCCCCATCAAGGCAAAGCCGACGGCGGTGAGGAAGGCGAACCAGAGGCCATAGACGAACATCTGCACGGTCACCGAACCCAGTTGCGGATTGACGAACTGCGGAATGAACGCCAGCACGAACAGCCCCGGCTTGGGGTTCAGCGCCGCCGAGAGGAAGCCGGTGAGGAAGATGCTGCGCAGCGGCTGGCGGGCCGCCGGGGCGAAGTTGATCAGGTTGCGCGAGCGCAGCACCTTGATCCCCAGCCATAGCAGGTAGCCAGCGCCGATGATCTTCACCACCCAAAAGGCCACGGCGGAGGTCTGCATCAGCAGGGTCAGGCCCAGGGCTGCGGTAGTGGTGTGGAACAGGATGCCGGTGCCGGATGCAGNNATGGCCGCCAGGCGGCCCTGGCTCAGACCGCGACCGATGGCCAGGAGATTGTCGGGTCCTGGAGAAATCACTAGCAGCAGGCAGGCGGCGGTGTAGGCAAGCCAGATGTCGATGGGGAACATTGCATCCTCCTTGATGTGTGAAAAGGCCCCTGATGGTGTGGGACTTTAACCTGATTTGCAGAGCAACGCGGACCTTGTGGGAGCGG
>DQAA01000488.1:249-8691 GCA_003523465.1 Pseudomonas sp. | reverse complement strand
GACACGCACCTGGGGGCCGCGCAGCAGTCGCTGCGTCCACCGGCGCGGGCCTTGTCCCACTGGCATCTCGCCCTGGCTCTGGCCGCAGGCGCGATCTCGGGGGTTGTGCGCTCCAAGACGGGGCGCGTGCTCGTCGTCAAAGGTGACACCCACAAGGACAAGACGCTCCAGCGGGAATTCACCGAACGCGAAGACGGCTCCATCGCCGAGACCCGCATCCTCACCGACAAGTTCGTACCTGTCATCCGCGCGTGGGACATGACGCCTGGCTCCCCGACACGGGGCGACGTCTTGACCATTCGTTAATCCACCGGACGCGCTGCTGTCCTGCTGTACCACATCGAAGGAGAAACACCATGTTCCCAAATCTGTTCAAGCGGCCCGCGCCGCAGAAGCAACCGTTGTTCGCACCGGGCTCGCTGAAGTTGAGCGAGAAGGTGCATTGGTTGGCCCGCAAAGGCCTGATCGACCCCTTGACCTATGTCCAGCGCCATGTGCGCGGTGACTGGGGCGAGATCGACAAGGCCACCCGCAAGGCCAACGACGTCGCACTCCAACAGGACAACCTGATGATCTCCTACTACCGGATCACGCCGGAGCTGGTTCTGATCGTCAAGACCAGCGAAGACCACCAGACCACGGTTGTCCAGCTTCCCGAAGAGCGCGACATGATCTGAAGTCACCCATCGTCATCCCAGTCACCTGACGGAGCCACTTCACTCCGCCAGGGGTGTCGTGGCTCAATGAATCCATCAAGGAGGAATCCATGGCATCCCGACACATCGAAACCTACTGCCAGGACCTGCTGTTTCCGGTAGGTGCACTCATCCTCAGCGAAGGTATCGACCGCCTGGTCCGCGCCGGTCGTCTTGACCCGATTCCGTACTTCCGTCGCCATGTCCGTGGCGACTGGGGGGACGTCAGCGACGGGCAATGGCAAGCCAACGGCATCGCACTTCAATCGGGTGCTTTGCTGGAATCGCACTACGTGATTCATCGTGCGCTGCGCATTCGCATCGTCACCGATGCGAAACGCCATCTCACATCCATCGTGCTGCCGTCCGAAGACTAAGCACATTTCACCAGCAGGCCGCCAGCGCCTGCGTTTTCCATCCACCGTCGGCCGTGTGCCGATTGATCTTCCCACCCTGGGGCAGGCCATTGCCCCTTTGGGGGTGGTGCATGCCCCATTTTCTTTGGAGCATCACCATGTCCCTCGATCTCGAAAACACTACCGCCGAAGCCACGCCCGTACAGGGCGAACTGCTCGACGCGGAATCCAACCCTCTGACCCTGAGCCTTCAGGATTTTGTCGGCGAGTTCGGCGACGAACTGCTCGACGCCCTCAACAGCGCCAATCCGCCGGTCTATACCGGCCAGCCGCAGGCGCATCGTCAACTCGTCGTCGCCAGCCTCAAACGCAAGCTATTCCAAGCCCAAGCCGAAGTCGTCCATGCCGCCGCCGAGCTGCTGATCGACCGTGGCGAACACGCCGCGATCGTCAACGGCGAGATGGGTTGCGGCAAAACGACCGTTGGTATCGCCACAGCCGCCGTGCTCAACGCCGAAGGCTATCGCCGTACCCTGGTTCTTTCTCCACCGCACCTGGTCTACAAGTGGCGGCGCGAGATCCAGGAGACGGTGGCAGGCGCCAAGGTCTGGGTGCTCAACGGCCCGGACACGCTGGTCAAGCTCATCAAGCTGCGCGAGCAGTTGGGTGTGCAGCCCACGGGCCAGGAGTTCTTTGTCCTGGGGCGCGTCAGGATGCGGATGGGATTCCACTGGAAGCCTGTCTTCACCACGCGGCGCACCCGCCATGGCGACGTGGCAGCGTGCCCTGACTGCGGCACGGTCATCACCGACCTCGACGGCGAGCCGGTCAACCCGGTCGCGCTCGAAGCCGAGGAGTACCGCAGGAAGTGCAGCCATTGCGCCGCGCCCCTGTGGACATTGATCCGCCCGCGCAGCCTGTCCGGCAGCGACCAGTCCTCGGCCGTGCTGAAAGCGTTGAAGCGCATCCCGACGATCGGGGAAGTCACCGCGCAGAAGCTGATGCAGAAGTTCGGCGACGGGTTCCTGGCGTCGATGCTGGGCGACAACATCCATGAGTTCATCAACCTCATGGACGGCAACGGCGAGCTGGTGTTTTCCGACCGTCAAGCCACGCGCATGGAACGTGCGATGGCCAACATGGAGTTCGGTTTTGGCGAGGGCGGCTATCAACCGTCCGAGTTCATCAAGCGCTACCTGCCGCAAGGCACGTTCGACCTGCTCATCGCCGACGAGGCCCACGAGTACAAGAACGGCGGCAGCGCCCAGGGCCAGGCCATGGGCGTGCTGGCGGCGAAGGCTCGCAAGACCTTACTGCTGACCGGCACGTTGATGGGCGGCTACGGCGACGATCTGTTCTACCTGCTGTTCCGAGCCCTTCCCGGGCGGATGATCGAAGACGGCTATCGCCCGACCACGAGCGGCAGCATGACCTCGGCCGCGATGGCGTTCATGCGCGATCACGGTGTCCTGAAGGACATTTATTCCGAGAGCACCGGGACGGCGCACAAGACCGCGAAAGGCACGAAAGTCAGTGTCAGAACGGTCAAAGCTCCGGGCTTCGGCCCCAAGGGCGTGCTGCGCTGCATCCTGCCGTTCACGATCTTCCTCAAACTCAGAGACATCGGCGGCAACGTTCTGCCACCGTATGACGAGGAGTTCCGTGAAGTCGCGATGGACACGGCGCAAGCCGCGGCCTACCGCGATTTGGCGGGTCGGCTGACCGCGGAGCTGAAACAGGCTCTGGCGCGACGCGATACAACCTTGCTGGGTGTGGTCCTCAACGTGCTGCTGGCCTGGCCGGACTGCTGCTTCCGGTCGGAGACCGTGGTGCATCCGCGCACACGCAATACCTTGGCGTTCGTCCCGGCTCAGTTCAACGAGTTCGAGATCAGCCCCAAGGAGCGTGAGCTGATCGACATCTGCAGGGAAGAGAAAGCACAGGGCCGCAAGGTTCTGGCCTACACGGTCTATACCGGCACGCGCGACACGACTAGCCGGTTGAAGGTATTGCTGGAGCAGGAAGGCTTCAAAGTGGCGGTACTGCGCGCAAGCGTGGATGCCAGCCGCCGCGAGGACTGGATCGCCGAGCAGTTGGACCGTGGCATCGACGTGCTCATCACCAATCCCGAGCTTGTCAAGACGGGATTGGACCTGTTGGAGTTTCCGACGATCGTGTTCATGCAGTCGGGCTACAACGTGTATTCGCTCCAGCAGGCGGCACGCCGCTCTTGGCGTATCGGGCAGAAGCTGTCCGTGCGCGTGATCTACCTGGGCTACGCCGGCTCCTCGCAGATGACCTGCCTGGAGCTGATGGCCAAGAAGATCATGGTCTCGCAGTCCACTTCGGGCGATGTACCCGAATCGGGGCTCGATGTCCTGAACCAGGATGGTGATTCCGTCGAGGTCGCATTGGCCCGGCAATTGGTAACTGCGTGATCTGCTGTCTGCCGGCATCCTTTCGGGGGTGCCGGCATTTTTCTAGGAAATTGCTGCTCGGAGGATTCGATCACCGCCCCGGTCCCAGCGCGGGGAAGGCTAAACTGATCAGACAATACCGAGATTCAAGGAGGCACTATGGCTATGGTGATCGAAGCAGCATATGCAGATGGTACTGGTGCAGCCAACGCACTGCATATGTCTCAGGCGCAGTGGGAAGAGTTGCAACGGGCGTACTGCGTCGGTGATCTGCTGATGCCTTGCTGCAACGCTCCAGCGATTCCCAAGGTTAGTGCTAATGGGTACCCCTTCTTCGCGCATCTAGGAGGTGCGTGCAGTACTTCCGAAGAAAGCCAATGGCACCTGGCGGCCAAGATACTTGTGCGCAGCGTGCTTGAAGATCTTGGATTCCGTGCCTCGGTTGAAATGCCGGGTTCGGGTGATGCAGGTCGCTGGCAGGCTGATGTCTGGGGTGAGCGCAATGGGGTTAGGTTGGCTGTCGAGATCCAAAGATCGTATCAGTCGCTCCGTGACTACCGTAAACGCCAAGAGCGGTACCGCGAGGCGGGCATCAAGTCTCTTTGGTTGCTGCGGCAGGAGCGATATAGCACTCTCACCAAGAGCATGGGAAAGGAGCGTCTGCGCACCGAGTTTGGGGGCAAGTTCCCTTCGGCCGGCCACTTCGGCCNNCCTTTCTGACCTGCCGGTCGCGATGCTTGAGCTAGATCCGGCCCCAACGGTCAAGGGTGCCGGATTCTTCAACGCAACCCTTCCAAACATACTTGAAGCAGTGCTTAGTGAGCGCTTTCTTTGCATCAACGGTCTATGGTGTATCGATAACCTAGACTCGATGAATAACGCCGCCAGACTCGCGCGCGAGCGTTTCGCAGCCAATCGCTTGGCTGCAAAGATGTAGCTCGACTGTGGTGTTGCTCGACATGCGCCGACGCAGCACCGACACTCCAGATTCCCGGGTTCACACTCAAATGCCAGCGGCACGCATTCGCGCCTCCAGCTCATCAAGGAATGGCGAGCGCCCAAAGCGCATAGGGCCATAGCGGCCATCAACGAAGCCCGAATACAGCATGTGGACCTCGTCGCGAGCACGTGTGAGTCCCACATAGAAGAGCCGGCGACTTTCGCGCAACTTCTCTGGAGTTTCATTGCGCCACGGCAGATTTCCGAGGTCGAGTCCAACCATGATGACGACGTCGTACTCACAGCCCTTTGCGGAATGCAGTGTCAGCAGATTCAGGTGATCGGGCGAACCGTCCCGACCGCCCAAACTCGTGATGTCTAGCGAAGCCAGTGCACCGCCTTCAGCGAGCGCTGCCGTCATGCGATCCAGTTGCTCCTTCTGATCAGCGAGCGCCAATTCAGCCGCCAGCAGATGATCCACTACACCGTTGCGCAGCGAAGCAACAAATTCTCGCGCAGGTTGCTGGTCAGCACGCAGCTCCCATAGCAAGGCGGTTAGCTCTTGCTCTTCGCGCTTGGCCTGTGAATCGTCCAAGCTCGCCCGATGAAATGCGCGATAGCGGTCGAGTAGTCCACGCAATTGTGGGCGTCCAACACGCCAGCCACCCGCGCACCACGCCGCACAATCTTCTACCCAACTTGTTAGGGCAACCTTGCGGTAAGGTGCTGCGGTATCCACACGGATGTGATCGAGACCACCGGTTGCCACAGCTTCAGCCACGATATCGCCTGCGCGATAGTCTTTGTATAGGATCGCGATATCGCCCAGTGTTCGTCCCGGCTTGGAGGCTAAGGCCGCCGGAATGATCTGCGCGACGGCGTGCGCAGCCTGGTCCGCCATACCACCCGGGCGCAGGACAAATTCGATGGTCGTTTGTCGCGCAGGATCGCTCGCTTGATAGCCTCGGGCTTCTCCAAGCGCCATCTCTGACGCAGTCACGATCCCTGCACCAGAACGGTAATTTAATTGAAGCTGGACAGGCTCAATGTCTCTGCGAGCCGCCAATTCCATGAGCAACGCGCCATCAGCTCCCGTAAATCCATATATCGACTGATCCGCATCCCCGACAGCGAAAAGTCGGACACCCCCGTCGAAGGCAAGGCGTTTGACGATGCGATGCAGTGCCACGCCTAAATCCTGGTACTCATCCACCGCGAGCACGGGGAATTTTGCCTGAACCAGAGGTAGTACCCAGTCGTGCTCGGCGATCAAACGCTGGCCGAAGACAACCATGTCATCGTAGTCAATCAGCCCCTCGTCGCGCAGAGCGGCCTCGTAGGCCTCGGCCCAGGCAGCGAGTTCCTCCTCGCTACGCCAAGCGACGCTATTTCGATTGAGCACGGAACGGCGATGCCGCCCGAGGTCAATAACTTTGTACGGATGGTTCTGGCCGAAAAGCGCATCTCCAGTTTGCTTCAACAACCGATCACTGACTCGTTGAGTGGCTACCGAAAGTGGGAAAGATATGGGCAGGCCGGCCAGGCGTCCATACGGCATCAAGAGATGACGCAGACAGAACCCATGGACCGTACCAATGAAAAGATTAGGTGCCTGCTGAAGTCCCAAGTTTTCAATTCGGCGAGCGAGTTCGCGAGCGCACTCCTGGCTATAAGTGATGCACGCAACGCCACGAGGGGCCTCGACGTCTTCGGCCAGGATGCGGGCGAGCTTTAGGACGAGTGTCTTGGTCTTACCGCTCCCGGGACCAGCGAGTACCACACAATGTCCTTGAGAGTTGTAAGCTGCCAACTGCCCTGGATTTCCAGCCAACTCGGCAGCCTGCGCCAGGTAGGCTGTACCGACGTTACGCGACGGCATCGCGGATATGCTCCAGCGCAGAGCGAATGTAGGCCGGGCAAACGTCCTCAGACACCGACGGCGCAAGTGCCTGTGCAAATCTCCCCTTGCCAATCCGTTCAATCAACTTCAGCAGCCGGTCTTCATCGACCTGATCCGGATCATCCACCCACTCTTGCAATGCGTCCCGGGTGACTTGCCTCAGCGGCAACTCCTGCTCGATTACCGACTTCATCGCCTCGGTCATTCCGGCGGCAAATAGGTCGGATTCCAGCGTGCTCTCGTTGACGAAGTATCCAAACTCTGCGGCGTATTTGAGCACCTCATCTATATCCAGGTCATCGTAACCATATTCGTCATCGACCTCGTTTAAGAGATTAATTAATCGCCTGTGGGCTAGTGGAGGTTTGCCATTGACCGGGTCGCGATCTGTCAAAATTACATGTGGAATATTTAGCCCTTTAGGGCCCAAAAGCTTCACATAAGGAGTGAAGTTCGTCCCCCCGACCGAGCACACAGTGATTCCAAGTATGTCGAAAGGAATCCCGAGGGCGTCGGCGAACGCGGGAATGATGAAGCGCTCGGCGTCCCCTTCAACCAGAATCACTCCCCGGGAAAATAATATTTCTCCGCGAGTGACGTCGATGTAGCGCTGGAGGTCGTCTTCATCCCTCTGTGTGAAAGGTGTGTTCGCGGTCGAAACCGCGACGGTTTTCCCGTCCGTTGCGTTATGACGCAGGAGAACGATGGACCTAATCGGTGTAACGCTTGCGATATGCGGCGAGTGAGTAGTGAGAATTGTCGTCAGTGGAGGGGCTTCGTCCTCATCTTCCGCTCTTGTGCCGAGAAAGTAGCGATAGACAAGACGCTGGACATGCGGATGCAGGTGCGCTTCGGGCTCCTCGACGACGAAGAATGTGTGGTCGCGCTCCCCCTCGGAGACGAGACGGTCGAGTTCGAGGCTCTTCAAGGCCAGGAAGATCAGATTCGCCGTTCCTAGGCTGGCATCGCCGACACCGCGAACACCGTTGTCGATAAGCAGCCGAAGGCTACGCAGCAATGCATCCACTCGTGTAGGTGCAAGTCCGAGCGATACCGGGACAGCATGTTGCCCCCCGGCGATTGCGATCAGCCGTTCGCTGATCCGTTCTGCTGTCGCTACCACTTCCTCGTGTCCAGCCAGCTCTCGCTGTGCTTGGTCGACCTGATTCTGAATCTCCTCACGGGCGTCATCATCCAACGACGCGGCAAGATCCTCAATGAGTGGCCTCAATGGCGAATTGCGCCAGCTCGCAAGGTCCTTCTCAGCGTCACGCAGGGCTACCTGAACATCTATTGGCAACATCCGGCGAAGTGCGCCGCCGATACGCATTTCGGGATCGTTGCCACCGAAGATCACATACTCATAGTCCTTCAACGATTCCGGGGCGCGCCCCAGGCCCGCCTTAGGCTGGAAGCGGTAGGTGAGTCGGGCCACCATGGGTGGGCCAGGATCAATCACGCAATCGTTGAGGTGAGCCATCAGCCGGGGATCGTTTGTGAAGTCCGTTAGATCCACAGAGACCTCAATGGTCGCACCAACCTTGTCTTCGCCAAGTCCGTCCCAGAAATGTTCAAGCCCCAGTTGTCGATCGCGTTCAGACAAGCCCGGATCAAGGATCAACTGCAGGCCGCGAATGAAATTGCTCTTGCCAACCTTGTTCTCTCCCACGATGACGATACTTTCCCCCGTCTCGACATCAACATCCGAGAAATTGGCGAAATTGATCAACCTGACCCGAGAAACCCTCATTTACGCCCCCGTCCACTGGTGTTTTAACAAATAGTAGCAGTCAAGCGGCCGGCCTCCATCCGCCGACCGCGACTGAGCTTTTCCGTTTCGGCGCCCTCAAGGCCGCTTTTGTTCGACTAGACCGCTGCCGGCAAATCGGACGCAGCGTGGTTCGCATTGTTTGCTGCTGCCCCGGGCCTTAGCGGCGATGGTGAGGGCTCGTTGTTTCAGGACGCCGAGCTTATGTGCCCCTCTCCACCTTGGTTTCACCATCCCGAACGCCGCCTGCTGGCAGGAGTCCTCGGCCTGCTCTGGTCGGTGCTGGCTGGCGGCTGCGCTACGACGACTGCGCCGCCCGCACCTGATGCCATCGAGGAAGTGTTGGCCACGCCCGAACCCGAGGCGC
>DQAA01000488.1:0-210 GCA_003523465.1 Pseudomonas sp. | reverse complement strand
CGAGCTGGCACCCAGAGCGGCGCAACGCGACCTGCTGTTGCAGACCATCGACGTGTCCATGCCCGAAGATGCCCGCGCCACCGTCGGCGATGGGCTGCGTCATGTGCTCAAGCGCAGCGGTTACAGCCTGTGCCAGACGGCGCACGCGGTAATCGAGCTGTACGCGCTGCCGCTGCCGGCGGCGCACCTGCACCTCGGCCCCATGACCTT
>DQAA01000176.1:4158-7035 GCA_003523465.1 Pseudomonas sp. | reverse complement strand
AGCTGAAAGGAGCCCGCCATGAACACGTCGACCGCCGCCCTGCTCTGCCTGCTCCTGCTGTTCGGCAGCCAGGGCGCGCGGGCCGACGACCTGATGGAAAACGACGACCTCGCCGCCGGCAACGACCTCGGCGAACTGCCCCCGCCCGTTGGCCAGCAGGCCCTGATCGTGCAGAACGGCCAGGCCAACGACGCCCGGGTGCAACAGAACGGCCAGTCGCTGCTGGGCAACATCGTGCAGTCGGGCAGCAACCAGGAAGCCTGGATCCTGCAACAGGGCAACGACCTGATGGCCACGATCACCCAGCAAGGCAGCGGCAACAGCGCGGGCATCAGCCAGAGCGGCAGCCACAACCGCGCGCAGATCACCCAGAACGGCAACAACAACGACGCCACCATCGACCAGGCCGGCACGGGGCTGCAAAGCGCCGTCAACCAGTCCGGCAACGGCATGAGCGTCTCGGTCAGACAATATCGCTAACGCATTGCGCTACCCGGAGGTTTCATCATGTTCAAACTGACGCCCCTTACCGCCGCAATCCTGGTCGTCCTCAGTGCCCAGGCCGTGGCGGACAACAGCCTCTCCACCCAGCAGCAGTCCGGCCAGGGCAACGACGCGGCCGTGGTGCAGAAAACCGCCACCAGTGCCATCGACCAATACCAGGCCGGCGACTACAACGCCGGCTACGCCGAGCAACTGTTCGAGAACGGCAGCACCATCCAGCAGCAGCAACTGGGTGCCTTCAACATCAGCCACGCCAGCCAGTCCATCGGCGAAGGCGGCAACGTCGCCCTGCAGCAGCAACAGGGCACCGGCAACTTCTCCTTCGTCTACCAGGAAAGCCAGGACAGCGGCAGCGGCACGACCCTGCAGTTCGGCGACAGCAACGAAGCCAACATCGAGCAGCTCTACCCAGGGCTGGGCAACAACGCCATCGTCATCCAGTACGGCACGGCCAACTACGGCACCGCCGAGCAGGTTTTGCACAACGCCGGGCAGATCAACATCTACCAGGCCGGCGACAGCAACTACGCCTACGGCGACCAGCGCAACGGCCAGGGCGGCAGCATCAGCATCACCCAGCTGGGCGAATTCAACGGCAACGAAGTCTGGCAAGACAGCCAGGCCGCCAGCCATGCCACGATCCAGCAGTCCGGGCAGGCCAACGAAGCCGTGGTCGACCAGAGTTTCGGCGACAGCAACGTGGCCCAGGTCTTCCAGGTCGGCGATCTCAACGCGATCTACGCCGACCAGTACGAATCCACCGCATCGAGCCTGGCGCTGTACCAGCAAGGCAGCAGCAACGTGCACTTCACCTATCAGTCCGGGGAAAACCTGGTGCTCAACGCCACCTCCCTGGGCAACGACAACAAGGTCTATGCCAGCAACTGGAAGGGTCCGCAGGAAGGCGGCCAGTTCGGCCTCGACCAACGCGCCACGATCAACCAGGCCGGCAGCGGCAACGTCGCCAACTTCACCCAGGATGGCGTTGGTCACGTCATGACCACCCAACAGAACGGCAGCGGCAACCAGACTGCGGTCAGCCAGGCGGAAAACTACAACGAGCTGTATTTCGAACAGAACGGCAGCGACAACCTGCTGGTCGCCGACCAGCGCGGCACGACCAACCTGGCCCAGGGCTTCTCCAACGGCAGCGGCAACAGCACCTCGTTCGACCAGTCCGGCGATGGCAACCAGGCGTATACCGCGCAGCTGTATGGCAGTGACAACCAGATCACGGTCAAGCAGGCGGACAGCATGAACGTGGCGTATGTCACCCAGGGTGGGGATGGCAACATCGCCACGGTCGATCAAAGCGGCACGGCGCAGATGGCGACGGTGCAGCAGTTCGGGGCGGCTAACCAGGCGAGTGTTCTGCAGCAGTAAGGCCCGGCCGGACAGCTGTGTCGTCTGTACCGGCCTCATCGCTGGCAAGCCAGCTCCCACAGTGACCGCGCCATGCCCTGGATTGATGGCTGGCAGAGGACCCTGTGGGAGCTGGCTCTACACATTTAGGACTCAAGACTTGCACGGGTCCCGTAGGAGCGCGTCAGTCTGTGTAGATATCCATGCTCATCGCTGGCAGACCGCGTCATGCCCGGGATTGATGGCTGGCAGAGGACCCTGTGGGAGCTGGCTNNCTTGCCAGCGATTGCGATGGTGGATTCATTACCGCAATCGCGGCGCTCCGGTAAGCCCGCCACCCGTTTGGGCGTCCGGCATGCCGGGGGGATCTTCAGCGCTCTCACACCAAAGCTGTTAGCGCTCTTTGCATGCCTCCAGCTCCACTTGTGTTGTTAGTCGGGTATTGATACCCAGCCGATAGCGACAGTAATCAATCACCCAATTTCGTTCTTCACTGGTCAGCTCTTCCAGCGTTTTATCATCAGCGTCATTGGCGAAGATGTTCACAAACCGCATCTGTAGAGCGGGGTATTTCTTGATAAACCAGTTGTTGTTCAACTCCGCATCGTCAATGGTTTTGTAATACCCCACAAAAAACATCAGGGTACAAAGCGCCAGAACCCAACAAATTGTCATTTTCATGGCGTTGGCGGAGGCAGTAATCGTGTTTTGCTCCGGATATTGCGAACCAGCTCCATAGCTATGTTCCCAGGACAGATCTTGCCGCTGGAGCTTTGCCCTGGAAACTCACGATGGCCGCCAAAGCACTTGATCACGAATACGCTTTTTAGAGCGGTCAGCAAATCCAGCAGTGCATCGATCTGCACACCCGGTATCTGGTTGGTGGTACTGATCCCGAGCGCTTCGATTGTCTTTCTCCCAACAGCTACCAGATCATCTCCCTCTTCGGCAGTGGTGAAGTTGTTCAGCAGGACCACTCCAATAACTCCCGTGTTGTAGTTCCTCACGCTC
>DQAA01000176.1:2087-4118 GCA_003523465.1 Pseudomonas sp. | reverse complement strand
CAGATGAGAATCCTGTGTATCCAGCATCTGCTCGGCACCGGGGGCGCAAGAGTAACTACGGCCGGCATGGTGCAAAGCGACCATGCTGTAATCCCAATCGTCGTTCAACGAACCCTTGGGCGGCTTTGCTTTCCATTCAGAACGCTCGATGAATCTGCGTCCCCGGGATCGCACTTTGCGAATCAATGCTTCCCGAGTTGCAGCACGGTCGTTCACGGTGATGGAAACAGGCATAGGGACCTGGCCTTCGATCACTTCCTCAGCTTTTACGGATGTTTTGAACACCGCGCCACTCATGCAATGTCTTCCGATAGTTCCGTCAGATCTCGGCAAGGTGCCTGGAACACGACGTGCATTTCTATAACCGAGTTCGCGGAGGGCGCGTATATGGTCGCCATGCCCTCGGCATCGGTCACGCCAACCTTGCGGTAACCATCCACCAGCACGATGTAAGCCCGATTGGCTACCGGCAAACCGGTATGGGTATCGGTGATGGCGAAAGACTTGGCGAACCGGGTCACTCCGGGCGCAGTTGGAGCGCTATACGGTGCAACTGACGTGGATGGCAGAGGCGTGGAAATTCCGGCCGTATATTGCGTGGTCGAACCAAACACCATGTGATCGGAACATCCGCAGAGTACTTGGTCCCCTGTCGCAACATAGGGTTGCTGCTCCGACCAATCGAAAGCGGTGCCTGAAACAGGAAACGAGCCTTGGCACTTGCTGCACCAGGCAAGATCGCCGGTCTGGGCAATGGGTTTGTGTTCCTCGAACCAGGTGGCCGTGGCGGAAATCACCTCCCCGTAGGTGGTTTTGTCTCCAAGACAGGCTAACGCTCTCAAACAACTCTCCTCTGCATAGCTTGTTGTGGGATAGGCGGCAGAGGGTAGCTAGTACGTTGCTCAAACTTATATAGGAAAATTCCTAAAAACCATGACATCTTCTCCAATCATCTTCGCAATAGCCGCGTCTTCCTGCTTCTTGTCTGGACTGATCGTTTTAACCAGAATTCCTGCCTGCTTGACGCCGAGTACATTTGTATCCCTGTCGCTTGCTCTCGTTCCATCCCGATAAAGTGCTCATCCCGATGGTGTCGCATAAGGCTACGAAACTCCCCCCGATTCCGACTTTCTCGTAGGCAACTTCCCAAGCATACTTCCGCGCCCCATAACGCGTTGCGCTCATGGAAATCGGCCCCTAGGCTTCGTCGGTCGCTGCAAATTCAGCGATCAGGTCTGGTCACCTGTGCTGTTCCAGGAGCGCAATCAGCGCCCCATCCGATTGGCGGGCGCTTTTTTGTGGCTGTCAGTTCGAGTTATGGCGGCTGTGCGCGGGGCACCTCAGGGTGCGCCGGGTTCCTGGATCACCGGTTGACCAGCCTGCGTACAGCCGCCTCCCTTTGTCTGGCCACGAAGTGAGGCGGCTCCACCGATCCAGGAGCGGCATCATGAAGAAACTCACCCCCGACCCTCCCCCATCACCGCCCATACCAGCTTCGGCTGTTGCCGAGGCACCCATGTCCCGGTATTCAGCGTTAACCCCGGCATCACCCTCGATGACGCCCTCGTCCACCTCGCCATGTCCCTCGCCGCCGCCACCGAGAGCAACCTGCAGGCCTGTGAAATGGCCGCCCCGCCGCTACAGCGGGTGACCTGGGCGACCCAGAGTTCGCTGGAGATATGCGAGGCGTTGATGGAGGCGTTGTTGAAGAGGGGTAGCTAAGAAGTCAGCGGTGGCTGTGTGGCGCTTGTCGAGGGATTGCATGATGGCCACCAGGCGCATGCCGGTAGATCTTCAGCGCTCTTCAGATCGAGCGCCGCCCGCGCGGCGCTTCGCGAGCAAGCTCGCTCCCACATTTGTTGCAACGCGCCATGGCCTGTGGGATCTCCGTTGCCAGCCTTTGGATGTTCGGCGATTTATCGTGGGGAGGCTGTTGGGCTCGACGCGGTACCGCGTCGTACAAACAAGGCGGTCAACCATGGCTTGACAGGCATAGGTACGTTGCAACAAATGTGGGAGCTGGCTTGCCAG
>DQAA01000176.1:0-2036 GCA_003523465.1 Pseudomonas sp. | reverse complement strand
GCGGCGCTCGATCTCAAGGGCGCCAGAAAAGCGACGACAAGCACCTGTCAGCCCTGATGCGATCTACCGACAGGCCTTCTCACTCCCCAGCCCCCCCAATACTGCTCTGCGACAAATACCGCTCCAGCGTCTCGTTCTGCCCCGGCGCCGAACCCTCCCCCGCCACCTGCCACAACTTGCGCTCGATACCCTGCGCCAGCAAATGCCCCACCGCCGCTTCGATCGCCGAGAGTACGCACAATTGCGCCGGTTCGTTGGTGGTGTAGCCCACCTCGGCCTCCAGCAGCTTCTTGAATTCGATGAACTTGAACACGCCGGCACTGCGCCCGACCGAGTAGATGGTCTTGCTGGTCATGACGTTGGCCAGCACCTGCCCGCTACGCACGTCCACCGCACGCAGGTTGACCGAGACCTGGTCGACCCGGTACTCGCGGGAGATGTCGATGCCCAGGTAGCGCGCACCCTCGCCGCCGCTGCGCACGTTGGTGTCGTAGGCGATGATGCCGCCTTCGAGCATGAGGTTGGCCGCCTGCAACGGCGGCAGTTCGCCCTGGATGTTGACCGGGGTGTTGGCCTTTTTCTGCGAGGCGCGGATGATCTTGCGCTCGGTCAGCAGGTTCTGCAGGCCCTCGCGCTCCAGCACCACGAACCAGCCACTGGCCTGCAACGCGTCCATCAGCATGCTCGCGGCGCCCTGGGTGACGCTGGTGGAGAACGAGCTGGCCGGGGTCGGCTTGTATTGCCCGGTCTGATCGCGGAAGCCATAGACCACCGCCATCAGCCGCCCTTTGGGCCGCGGCATCTTCAGCAGGTCGTAGTAGGTCGACGCCCGCGGTGTCAGGGTCGGTGATTCAGTGTCCTGCTCGGCCGGTACGTTGTCGCGCAGGCTGCAACCCTGCAACGCAGCCAGCAGCAGCCCCAGCATCAGTAGTTTTTTCATGTCCGTTCTCCCCATCACCCCAAGGCCCGTCAGGGCGCGAGGCCATTGACCTGGATTTCCGAGATTTCACCGGTCGCGCGGTCGGTAACGACGATGCTCAGGGCGCCGGAATCATCCACCACATCGACGATGAAGGCGTCGGTGGACAGGCTCCCGGTGTTGCCGGTGGAGATGTTGTCCAGCAACTGCCCGAGCAGGCGCGATTGCAATTGGCTGGAAAACCGCTCCAGCGCCGACGTCCCGGCCGGGGTGACCCGCGACTTGAGGTCGGGGTCGTCGTAGTCGTTCTGCGACTGGGCGTTGTTGAGCAGCCAGGTGCCGTTCAGCGGGTTGCCGCCGAACGACGGGTTGATCGGCGTGTAGACCAGTTCGGTGGCCTGGACCAGGGCACTGCTGCCCAGGCCCGCCAGCAACAGGCAGACGCGACGGGTACGTTTGTTGTTGTTCATAGTTCGTCCCTCTCGAGGTCCGTGGTGTCTTGCAACAAGGTTTCCAGCTTGCGCTGGATGATCTGCGCGCGAACCCAGTCGGCGGCCGCGTAGGCCTCGTCCTTGAGTTCGGTGGTGTTGGGCGCCAGGAAACGGCGGTACACCAGGCGCTGCTGATATTCGACGGTGACCAGGCTGCCCCAGCGCGCCGATGGCCGTTCCCTCACCACCAGGTTGAAATCCATCGGGCTGGTGGCCCGAAGGCGTTCGCTGAAGGCGTAGTAGAAGTCGTGGCCTATATGGGAAATCGTGTCGTCGACGATGAAACCGAGCATTTCTTCTTCCGCCCGTGCCGCCGCGAACGGCAGCAACAGGGTGAGCACCAGGGCGGCCAGGGCGCGGCGGTTCATGGCTGCGTCCCCTTGGCACGGTTGGACGCCCCTTCGAGAAAGGCCTTTTCCGCGACGAACTGCCAGTCCGTGTAGCGGGTCATGCCGTTGAAGTCCGACCACTGGCTGGGGAAGTCCGCCTGCTTGAGCGGGGTCTCGCCGGACGCGCTGGCAATGCCGGTGATGCGCCCGTCGAAGCCCCGCTGCAAGGTCCACTCGCCGGCGCCGAGCGGGTCCGGGTAGAGCTGGCGGATATGGTGCCGGGCCGAGGGAAAACGC
>DQAA01000179.1 GCA_003523465.1 Pseudomonas sp. | reverse complement strand
GGCGCGCAACGAGCGGCGTTTCCCCGGTGACGGCGACTGCGACCTGCGCGGGCTGCTCGCCAGCGTCTCGCCCAGTGTCCCGCTGAGCCTGGAGATCCCCACCCGGCAATTGCTGGAACAGGGCGTCTCCGCGCTGCAACGGGCGCAGTGGGCGCTGGACAAGACCCGCGACGTATTGAGCCACCTCTAACGCTTCGAGCCGCCCATGCCCTCTGTCAGTCAACCGTTCAAAGGCATCCTCCTGGTCGTTCTNNTCCAGCCACGACGCCATGTCGAAGTACCTGTCGGGGTTCTATCCGATCGTCTGGGTGGTCTGGGCGCGCTATCTGGTTCACACCCTGCTGATGCTCGGCATCTTCCTGCCCCAGGCCGGGCTGCGCGGGTTGTACACACGCCGGCCACGGCTGCAGGCGGCACGGGCGCTGTGCCTGCTGGGGTGCAGCCTGCTGTTCACCAAGGCCCTGCAGTACCTGCCGCTGGCGGAGGCGACGGCGGTGAACTTCCTCGCCCCGCTGATGGTGACGGCGCTGTCGGTGCCGCTGTTGAGGGAGTCGGTGAGCAAGGGGCAGTGGGTGGCGGTGCTGGCGAGCTTCGTCGGGGTGCTGATCATCGTCCATCCGGGCGGGGCGCTGTTTACCCCGGCGGTATTGCTGCCCTTGGGTTCGGCGACCTGTTTCTGCTTCTACCAGATCCTCACCCGCAAGCTGAGCCAGGTGGACAGCCCGACTGCCACCAACTTCTTCACCGGGCTGTTCAACACCCTGGTGATGAGCGCGCTGGTGCCGTTCTTCTGGACCGTCCCGACCCTCACCCACGGCCTGATGACCCTGGCCCTGGGCACTTTCGGCATGCTCGCCCACCTGTTCCTGACCCAGGCCTTCCGCCATGCACCGCCGGCCATGCTGGCGCCGTTCAGCTATTGCCAGATCGTCTTCGCGGGGTTGATGGGCATCGTGCTGTTCGGCCAGAGCCCGGACCAGTGGGGCGTGATCGGCATCGCCGTCGTCTGCCTCAGCGGGCTGGCGGCGGCCTGGCTGCAACGGCGGCGCTGAAACGCGAACGGGGNNCGCTGAAGGACAGGCCCCGTCCGGGGTGACGCGAGTGCGGATCAGTCTTCGACTTTAGGCACTTTGCGCGGCGCCATGAAGTACATCCAGGTCAGGGCGATGAAGTACATCGCCGGGATCATGGTGAACAGCACGGTGTAGTTGTTGTTGGTGGTAGTCAGCACGTAGCCGACGATCTGGGTCATGAACATGCCGCCGATGGCTGCGCACATGCCGCCGAAGCCGAACACGGTGCTCATCATGTGCTTGGGCGTGTAGTCCATCACCAGGCTCCAGATGTTGGCGGTCCAGGCCTGGTGCGCAGCGATCGCCAGGGAGATCGCCAGTACCGCGACCCACAGGCTGCTGGCGCCGGCGGCGAAGATCACGCCGACGATGGTGGCGGCGAACAGGGCCATCGACATCAGGCGCGCCTTGACCGGATTCACGCCGCGGCCGATCAGGAACGAGGAGAGGATGCCGCCACCGACGCTGCCGAAGTCGGCACTGAGGTAGATGACGATCAGCGGGATACCCATCTGGGTGACGCTGATGCCCAGGCTGTATTGCTGGTTCAGGAACGGCGGCAGCCAGTACAGGTAGAACCAGAACACCGGTGCGGTGATCGAGTACGCCAGGGCGAAGGCCCAGGTGCCACGCATGCGCAGGATCCGCGAGAACGGCACGCCTTTCTGTTCAGGCTCGGCTTCACCCATCACGTAGGCGCGCTCGGCGTCGGTGACGGTCGGGTGGTCTTCAGGGTTGAAGTATTTCAGGCCCCAGAAGATGACCCAGACCAGGCCCAGTGCACCCATGGCCATGAACGCGGCCTGCCAGCCCCACACGGTGAGGATCAGCGGCAGCAGCATCGGGGTGAACATGGCGCCGACGTTGGTACCGGCGTTGAAGATGCCGGTCGCCACGGCGCGCTCGCCGGCGGGGAACCACAGGCGGGTGGTCTTGACGCAGGCCGGGTAGTTGGCGGCTTCGGTCAGGCCGAGGATGAACCGGCAGACCATGAAACCGACCGCCGACGTGGCCAGGCCGTGGGCACCGGTGGCCAGGCTCCAGAGCAGCACGGCGCAGAAGAACACGCGCTTCACGCCGACCTTGTCGATCAACCGGCCCTGCAGGACGAAGCCGATCGCGTAGCCGACCTGGAACCAGAAGTTGATGTTGGCGTAGTCCATCGCCGTCCAGCTCATCTCCTTGGCGAGGATGGGCTGCATGACGCCCAGGGCGGCGCGGTCGATGTAGTTGAGGGTGGTGGCGAAGAACACCAGCGCAAGCATGACCCAACGGGTCTTGCCGACGGCCATGGCGCCGCGGATCTTGTCGCCGATTCCGGCGTGCGGTGAGCTGCTCAGCGGCTGAGCAACGGAATTGCTGGAGCTGTGGATCATCGTGGGTTACCCGTATTTTTATGTTTATGGGTCAAGCCTGGGTGACGCAAGAAAAGCGGGCATTACAGGTTATTTGGCAGGATCGGCTTTACGGTTTGGCCGAGGAGCCTGCTTCATGGTTGGAAATGGTGCGCCACTGCTCAAAAAAGGGTCAATTCGTCTCAACGCATTTCGGGCGATAATCGCACACAAAACTAACCAGTTCGTACCTTTTTCTTGAGCGGATTTCCACCTGGGCCAATAATTCTCCACAGTTTGGGCACTGCCTGCCCGTAGGAGACTGAAGATGCAGCGTTCGATTGCCACCGTGTCCCTGAGCGGCACCCTGCCTGAAAAGCTAGAAGCCATATCCGCCGCGGGTTTCGACGGTGTCGAGATCTTTGAAAACGACCTGCTCTACTACGATGGCAGCCCCCGTGAAATCCGCCAGCGCTGCGCCGACCTGGGCCTGGATATCACCCTGTTCCAGCCGTTTCGCGACTTCGAGGGCTGCCGCCGTGACCGTCTGTCGCGCAACCTCGATCGGGCCGAGCGCAAGTTCGACCTGATGCAGGAGCTGGGCACCGATCTGGTGCTGGTGTGCAGCAACGTTGCCGCCGATGCCCTGGGCGAAAAACAGATTCTCGTCGATGACCTTGGCCTGCTGGCCGAGCGTGCCGGCGCACGCAACCTGCGCATCGGCTACGAAGCCCTGGCCTGGGGCCGCCACGTCAACCAGTGGCAGCAGGTCTGGGATATCGTCCGCGAAGCCGATCACCCGGCGTTGGGGATGATCCTCGACAGCTTCCACACCTACTCGATCAAGGGTGACCCGAGCGGTATCGCCCAGGTGCCGGGCGACAAGATCTTCTTCGTGCAGATGGCCGATGCGCCGATCCTGGCGATGGACGTGCTGGAGTGGAGCCGGCATTTCCGTTGCTTCCCCGGCCAGGGCGAATTCGACCTGCCGGCGTTCCTTGCACCGATCCTCAAGGCCGGTTATCGCGGCCCGCTGTCCCTGGAAATCTTCAACGACGGCTTCCGCGCCGCGCCGCCGCGGGCCAATGCCGCCGACGGCCTGCGGTCGCTG
>DQAA01000370.1 GCA_003523465.1 Pseudomonas sp. | reverse complement strand
CGGACCTTTTGGCAATGCAGCAGAACCTGGACCAGATGCTTTTGCACCATGCGCACGCTGATGCCCAGATGCTCGGCGACCACGGCCTGGGGCTGGCCTTCCAGATAGTGCAGCAGGAACGCCTCGCGGGGCTTGGCGCCGAGGCCGTCGAGCAACTGGCAGATCTGCTCCAGGGCATCGAGGGTTTCCCAAAGGCGCTCGGCACCTGGCGCGCCCGGGTGTTCCAGGGCGAGCAAGGACAACTCTTCGAGATAAGCCTTTTCCAGGCGCTGGCGGCGGGCGCGGTCGATCAGCAGGTTGCGCGCGGTGGTCGCGATATAGCCCCTGGATTTGCTGGCCAGCAGCAAGGCATCGCGGGACGACAGGATGCGCAGAAAGGTGTCCTGGGCCACATCCGCCGCGTTGTGGGCGCAGCCGAGTTTCTTGCGCAGCCAGCCGAACACCCAGGCGTGGTGTTCGCTGTAGACGTCGTGCATCAGCTTGTTGGAATCGGCCACGGCGGTGGGGCTCGGGTGCGGGACGGGATTGGGAAGTCATCTCATTTGCAACCGATTGTGAATTGCGCCGAACGTCAGCGCGGGCAGGAATCAGTGCCTGACTGTGGCGCTTTCCCCCCAATCACTCAGACAAGCCCTACATAACTCTCCAACCAGACTGCCCATTCTCTCGCCGGTCGGCCTGCATGACTTCGGAACACTGGAAAGTCATCGCAGGCCATTACCCGTATTCGAGTACGACTCGATTACCGACCCGAGAGGAAATGCGGCAATGGTTGGATATTTCATTCGCCTGGGCGACAAGACCAGTTGCGGTGGCCAGGTCACCGGATCCGACAACCTGATCACCATGTTCGGCATCGAGCATGCCCGCGAAGGCGACAACGTCACTTGCGGGGTCACCGGCCTGACCTACCAGATCTTCGGTGGTGTGTCCCATATCACCAGCTCGGATCGGCCTGTCGCCGGCACCCTGGACAGCATCAGTGGCTGCCCGTGCCGAGCGATGCTGTATCACAGTTTCACCTTTGCCAGTTACGAGAAGGCAGTGCCGCACCAGGATTCGGCCTCTGCGGCGGTATCACCCGAGACCGCCACTTCGACAGGCAGTCAACCCGGAAGGACTTCTGCTGCCAGCGCCGGACAATCCCCCTCCCCGACGAGCGCCGCGCAGGACCCGGAGGAATGCAGCGGCTGCTTCCAGCTGCTGAACCAGCGCCAACTCCCCTGCGGATTGCACACCTACGTCCTCCTGCAGGACGGCGAGCAAGTGGCTGAAAGCCAGTTGAACGACGAAGGCTTCAGCCATATCGGCACCAGTTGCAACCCCATCAGTGCGCAAATCGCCACCAATGCCCCCTCGCCTGTCCTGGAGTAACTGCCCATGTCCCTGAAGGATTTCCAACAAACCACCGCGCTCGGACCGGATGCCCTGTTCCTGCTGGAAAACGCCACGTTCGATACAACCCCCGGCGGGCGACACAAGCCCAAGCAGATCATGATCGACGCATTGCCGCTGACCAAGGTGCCGGTAGCGATGCGCAGGATGGGGTGGCATACATCGGCGAAGTTGATGCAGCGGTGGTTTGATAGTCCAGGGTGGCAGATGCCGGAGGAGTGGAAAACGGAGCCGGGCCAACCAGCCCCGATGGAACTAACAAGATCGCAGTGCGACGAAACTCTCGTGACAATGAACTGGGCAATGCAATTCGAGCGATGCAGGGTCGCAGTTAAAGCGGCCGACTCCCTAGTCACGACTCCGAGGGCCATTGACCGGCTGAAAAAACTGTTGAAAGTCGCTGGCTGGAAGGAAAACAGCACTGTGGCATTGGGCTCCTTGAAACTATCGGCGAGAGAGATGGACGCCACAGCTCAAGTAAACTTTGTTCTCCTGGGTACTCCTGACGACCCCCTTGACGACATGTATGGCGCGCTGGGAATAGCTACATTGAAAATTGGCGTTGTCGGAAAAACCTATTCCTGCAAAGACCCTGAAACACATCAGCTGCGAAATTGGTTTGAAGTGCAATACGTCGGGTTTTATATCCGCGATCACTACGATTTCAATGGCTTGCAATTTTTGGGAATTTGGACAGAGGACCAGGTTCTGACCAAAGGTGAAATGTTGCGAGCAAGCCTACCCAGCGGGCAATCCATATATAAATGGGTTGATGATGAGTTTGCACTCGTCAGTAATCACGACTTCAGAAGTTACAGGACCAAAACGGGCATGGGCGGAGATTACGTCCTCTACTCTGATGTTCTGTGGCGAAAGTCAAATAAGACCATTGACCTGGGAGAGGCCTCTTGACACCTCAATGGAAAACCATTGCCTTTCTCTCCGTGGCAACTCCAGCATTATGGATTTTCTCTGAATGGTGGGAAAAAGGTCTCGCATCTCCAATGTATGAGGCCGTAGACAGCCCTAACGGATGCTCTCGCGTCCAGACTTTCAAGCCGTTCTGGTTATTACCCGACATCTTCCATCGTGAACTTGCTCCCAATGACGGCGCCAAACCAAGATGGTTTCACTCCTGGGAGATCCCGGGCTTCTATCGACTCTATGACAATTACAACGGCCAGCTAATTGGTGAAACTGTCATATACGACCTCGCGTTTTCCGGCGGAGGCTTTGACTGGGATCAGAATGGCGGTGTTTGGGTCGGCATGACCTACGTCGGCCCGAGCATCCGAGAATGTACTACCACCAGACGAGAAACACCGTCTAAATAAGCTCATCAGAACGCCCAAGCCGGACTTTATAGTGGGCTGATGGTCAAAATTTTAAACATGTCATTTAGGACAACATTTCTGCGAGACGACAACCACTGCAAGCCCGAGATCACTCAACGGATCAAGTGCACTTTTTTGGCGAGCGTAATAATAACCGGGATCTGGTTTTTTCTGAATGGTGGGAAACAGGCCTCGCATCTGAAATCGCATACGCCGAGTCGAGCCCGAACGGATGCATGAGCATTCGAAGTTTTAGGCCATTCTGGATTCTTCCAGATATTTTCCACCCAAAATCCGATCCCAACGAGGACATTCCGCCTCGATGGTTTATCGGGTGGGGGCTGCCGGGATTCTATCGACTGTACGACAGCCATAACGGAGAGCTGATAGGAGAAAGTGAAATATATGACCTTGAGTATTCGAGTGACCGTATCAGCTGGAACAGGTCGGGAGCGGTTTACTCCGGGATGATTTACATAGGGCCAACCATCCAGGACTGCATCGGCGCCACACCTCAAACACACCGCGATAGATAACCCCAGCAAAGCCGACTGCACCTTAGCAGCCGGCTTGCTTTCATCACTATCTGCAAACCGAACCAACCCTCCCCACTGGCAAAATCGCCCCCCACCGTCTTCACTCATCGACTCCCGCCCCAACACCAAGGAAGGTCCGATGAGCTCCCCCACCGATGGAAAACTCAGCGTCGGCGCCCTGACCGCCCTGGTGGTCGGCTCGATGATCGGCGCCGGGATCTTCTCTCTTCCCGCCACCTTCGGCCGCGCCAGCGGCGGCTTCGGGGCGATCATCGCCTGGTTGATCGCCGGCTCCGGGATGCTGATGCTGGCCTTCGTGTTCCAGACCCTGGCCCAGCGCAAACCTGACCTGGACTCAGGGATCTACGCCTACGCCCGGGCCGGCTTCGGCAATTACCTGGGCTTCGCCTCGGCCTTCGGCTTCTGGGCCGGGACCTGCATCGGCAACGTGTCCTATTTCATCCTGATCAAGTCGACCCTGGGCGCGTTCTTCCCGGTGTTCGGCGACGGCAATACGGTGATCGCCATCGGCGTTTCCTCACTGCTGCTGTGGGGCTTTCACCTGCTGGTGCTGCGCGGGGTCCAGGAGGCGGCGGTGATCAATACCATCGCCACGGTGGCGAAGATGATCCCGATCCTGGTGTTCATCATCGTCGTGGCGGTGGCCTTCGACCGTGAACTGTTCGTGCTGAATTTCTGGGGAACCAACGCGGCGATCGCCTCCGATCCGGACCTGGCCCACCTGGACGACTACGGGCGCATCGGCCATGCCGCCGCCGAGCTGGTGATGGCGCCGCAGGAGTCGCTGTTCGAACAGGTGCGCAGCACCATGCTGGTGACGGTGTTCGTGTTCCTCGGGATCGAGGGCGCCAGTGTGTACTCCCGTTATGCGCGCAATCCGAAGGATGTCGGCGTGGCCACGGTGCTGGGCTTCGTCGGAGTGCTGTGCCTGCTGATCCTGATCACCCTGCTCAGCTACGGCGTGCTGCTGCGGCCGGAACTGGCGGCACTGCGCCAGCCGTCCATGGCCGGGGTGCTGGAGATGATCGTCGGGCGCTGGGGGGCGATCTTCATCAGCATCGGGCTGATCGTTTCGGTGCTGGGGGCGTTCCTGTCCTGGACCCTGCTGGCCTGCGAAGTGCTGCATGCCGCCGCCCATGACAAGGCCATGCCGGCCCTGCTGACCCGGGAGAATGCCCATGGCGTGCCCAGTGCGGCGTTGTGGCTGACCACGCTGTTCGTGCAGGTGTTCCTGCTCCTGACGTACTTCACCGAGGCGGCGTTTACCCTGGCGCTGGAGCTGACCAGTTCGCTGACCCTGATTCCGTACCTGCTGGTGGCGGCGTATGCGGTGAAGCTGGCGCGCAGTGGCGAGACCTATGACGACGGCGCCGGGCGCGACAGGGATCTGCTGGTCGCGCTACTGGCCACGGCCTATGCGGTGTTGATGGTGCTGGCCGGCGGGCTGAAGTACCTGCTGTTGTCGGCGCTGATCTATGGGCCGGGGACAGTGTTGTATCTCAAGGCGCGGAGTGAGCAGGGAGTAGCGGCGTTTACCGGGCGGGAGAAGGGGGTGTTTGCGGTGGTGCTGCTGGGGGCGGTGGTGGCGCTGGCGGGGTTGGTTGGGGGGTGGATTGTGTTGTGACTTCAATGGCCTCATCGCTGGCAAGCCAGCTCCCACAGGTTCACCAC